>CAYZKM010000560.1:0-3563 GCA_964478525.1 uncultured Bifidobacterium sp. | reverse complement strand
CGAGGGCAACCCCGACGTTTTTTTGTGCCCTGCCACCACCGGTGTGCGCCCCGCGCGGTATTGCGGTAGAACCCGTCCGGCGCCACCGCGACGGGGGCAATGACGGAGGAAGCAATGAGCGATCTGCCGAAACGGGTGGATATTCACGAGGAAGGCCCGCGCGAGGGCTTCCAGATCGAGGCCGGGCCGATCAGCACCGCCGACAAGGTCCGCTTCTGCGAGGCGCTGGCGGAAACCGGGCTGCACGACGTGCAATGCGTCTCGTTCGTCGATGCGCGCCGTGTGCCCGGCATGGCCGATGCCATGGAGGTCGCGCAGGCGATCCACCAGCGCCCGGATGTCCACTACACCGGCATCGCGCTGAACCTGCGCGGCTACGAGCGCGCGGTGGAATCCCCGCTGCACATCACCGGCAGCCTGCAAATGAGCGCGTCGAACACGTTCTCGAAGCACAACACCAACAAGGACAACGCCCAGACGCTGCACGAGCAGCGCCGGCAGATGGCCTTCTTCCGCGAGCGCGGCATCGCGGTGGATACCGCGATCGTCATGACCGCTTTCGGCTGCAATTTCGAAGGCGCGATCGCGCCGGAAACGGTGCGGGACTGCGTGGGCGAGCTGCTCGCGATCGCCGATGAGTTCGGCGTGACGCTGGATCGCGTCCGCCTCGCCGATACGGTCGGCTGGGCCAGCCCCGCGCAGGTGCAGCGCGTGGTCGGCACGGTGCGCGAGAAATGGCCCGACCTGCGCCTGGGACTGCATCTGCACGACACGCGTGGCACCGGCATGGCCAATGCGCTGATGGGCCTGCAGATGGGCATCAGCAGCTTCGATTCCTCCTGCGCCGGCCTGGGCGGCTGCCCGTTCGCCGGCCACAAGGGTGCCGCCGGCAATATCTGCACCGAGGACCTGGTCTTCATGTGCGAGGAGATGGGCATCGAGACCGGCATCGACCTCGACGCCCTGATCGACTGCGCCCGCATGGCCGAGGACATCGTCGGCCATGCCCTGCCCGGCAAGATCATGCATGGCGGCAGCCTGTCGAAATATCGCCAGGGAGCACCGGCATGAGCATCGTCCTGACCGAAAAGCGCGGCCAGGCGCTGTGGATCATCATCAACCGCGAAGAGCGCCGCAACGCGATGAACGAGGCGGTGATGTCCGGCATCTCGGCCGGCTTCACCGAGGCGGCCGGGGATGCCTCGGTGCGCGCGGTGGTGCTGACCGGGGCGGGGACGAAGGCCTTCTGTGCCGGGGCGGACCTGTCGGCCAGCGCGGGGTCGTTCAAATACGACTACTCCCGCGTCGGGCTGCCCTTCGTGAAGCTGATGAAGCAGGCACGCGACCTGACCCTGCCGCTGATCGCCCGCGTCAACGGCCATGCGATGGCCGGCGGCATGGGGCTGCTGGGCATGTGCGACATGGCGATCGGCGCCGATCACGCGCTGTTCGGCATGCCGGAGGTGAAGGTCGGCGTGTTCCCCATGCAGATCATGGCGGTGCTGCAGCGGATCATCCCCTCGCGCAAATGCTACGAGATGGCACTGACCGGCGAACCGGTCAGTGCGGCCGAGGCGCTGGATATCGGGCTGCTGAACTATGTCGTCCCCTCGGCCGAACTCGACACCAAGGTGGAATGGCTGCTCGCGCGCCTGATGGACAAAAGCCCGACCGCGATCCGCAAGGGCAAATACGCGATGCGGGTGACCGAGCAGCTCAATTTCGACCAGGCGGCGATCTTCATGGAAGGCCATATCGGCACGCTGGCGCTGACCGATGATGCCGAGGAGGGTCTGCGCGCCTTCAACGAGAAGCGTCCGCCGCGCTGGACCGGGCGGTAAGGACCGGCGCCGCAGGGCGAGGCCGAGAGTGATGGTTTCAGATGGAAGCGATCACGCTAGCGCGCCTTCCGTCCGCTCAGCGTGATCATGCGCTAGCTTCCCGTCTTCCGGTGCCCGGCCACCATCCGGCGCACCACCACGCGCAGCGCCGCGTTCGCCGTGCCGAACACGGTAACGAAGAACGCCATCACGAACAGGAAAAGCATCACCCGCTGGCCCAGCGCATCCAGCCTCTGGGCATGGCGCAGCGTGACGCCGACGACCTCGGACACGCCGATGGCCGCGCCAAGGCCCGATGACATCACCACGACCATGAAGCCGCGCATCGTGTTGGGCAGGAACAGCACCGCCTGCGCACGCTCCCCGCGCTGCAGATGTTCCAGCGCCTGGTAGCCGTTCTCGGCCATGTAGGCGGCCATGTTGACGGCCTGCGACAGGATCAGCGCGGCCATGCCGGTCAGCGTGATCCGCCAGTCCATGATCACGATCCGCGCCGGCAGCAGGTTCAGAACGAAGAACATGATCACATAGACCGGCGCGGCCTGCATCAGGCGGATGCACGGGCGGATGATCCGGCTGGTCCAGGGCACGTGGTACCGCAGGATCGCCAGCGGCAGGCCCGTCACCAGCCCGATCACCACGGCGGCCAGCGCAACCTCCATGTTGACCACGAAGCCCGCCAGCATTTCCGGCAGGAAGGCGATGATGATCGCGCTCATGCCCCGGCTCTCCAGAACCGGACGAACCGTCGCTCGATCACCGACAGGCCCGAGATCGCCAGCAATACCAGGGCGGAATAGAACACCAGCAACAGCAGATACAGCCCGATCCGGTCCCGCTGATGCGCGGTCAGGTCGCTGATCACATTCAGGAATTCCGGCACGCCGATCATGTCTGCCGCGGGGCTGCCCTTGGTGGCGTTGACCAGGAAGGCCACGATCTGCGTCCACGCCACCGCGATGGTGGCGCGCAGCGGCGCCCCGCCCGACGCCGATGGCGCGACCATCAGCAGCGACTGTTCGGCCTCGTGCAGCGCATGGCCGGCATAGCTGCCGTTGTAGAAGCCCAGCGTGATGATCGCCGTCACCAGCGCGACCGGTCCGGAATACACCGTCAGCCCGCCCGCCAGGATGTAGCCGAAGAACAGCAGCAGCGGCATCGGCGTGGTCTGTCCGACCAGGCTCAGCCCGGCGCCGATGAAGCGCAGCATCGCGAACCTTGTGCCCGCCAGCCGGCCGAACAGCAGCGCCCAGGCCATGGTCGCGATCATCGAGCCGATGACCAGCGCCAGGGAATACAGCACCCCCTCCCACAGCAGGTTGAAGACGGCCTGGCTTTTCAGCATCGACAGGTCGATCGACAGGCTGGTCCAGCCGGCCAGCATCGTTTCGCCGGCGGTGACGGTCCCGGCGAAGCGGGTGGGCTTGTCGGCGGCGGTCGTATCGACCGGGGCGGCCAGGCATTCCGCCCGGATCGTGCCGTCATCGGCCATGCAGCGATCCCCGCCAAACAACTGCCGCTGCGCGCGCAGAAAGCTTGGGTCGATCGGAAAATGCTCGGCCAGGCCCAGGAACGTGCCGTCGGCGTGCCACTGCACCGACAGTGCGGACAGCAGGGCGCGGAAGCTCTGGCCCCCCTCGTTCGACACCGCCATCCCCCACGGCAGGTGGGAGAAGGTGAACCGGACGGAAAACCGCTTCGACCAGGCGGGGTCCGCCAGAT
>CAYZKM010000559.1:0-3563 GCA_964478525.1 uncultured Bifidobacterium sp. | reverse complement strand
AGCGCGGCCGCGGTCACCGGGTTGGTGCCGGCAGGGGGGATGCCGGCCATGCAATGGATCAGCTTGCAGTCAAGAACATCAGCGTATTCCAGCGCCTTCTTCACGCTGTCGCGGAATTCCTGCTGCCGGCCGGGCAGGGAGGCCATGCCGCGTTCGCCATTCGCCCAATCCCCGGGCGGCATGTTGAACAGCGCCTGGGTCAGGCCATTGTCGTCCAGCCGCTTCTTCAGCTCGGCGGCCGGGTGGTCGTAGGGGAACAGGAACTCCACCCCCTTGAACCCCGCCTTCGCCGCCGCCTCGAAGCGGTCGAGGAACGGGACCTCGTTGAACATCATCGACAGGTTGGCGGCGAAGCGCGGCATGGTGGACTCTCCCTCGGGTCGCTTGGGCGCACGCTACAAGCCGGGGGGCGGCTTGGCCAGGGTGCGCGGATCGGTATGTGGGCAGGGCTGGGACGCGATTATGGTATCGATCCCGTGGCGGGCCGGCCGGGGCGCCGGGGTGGTGTCTTTGCCGGAACGGGCCGCAGGCTGTATTCTGTGACACGAGCGAGGCGGACAGGCCGGGTTTCGTTCGCGGTGATGCCGCCAGCCTGGCCAGGATAGGGAGTTGGTCCGGAGCATGACCGCCGAACGGGTGCTGATGGGGCTGTTGCTGGGCGCCGTCGCGATCGGCTGCTTCCAGGTGCTGCACCCGTTCATGTCGGCGCTGCTGTGGGCCGGGATCCTGGTGTTCACCACCTGGCCGGTGGCGGAATGGATCCGCGTGCATCTGAAGCTGCGCCGCACCGCGGTGGCCGGGTCGATGGTGCTGCTGACCGCGCTGGTGCTGGTGCTGCCGATCGCCCTGGCAGCACCGTCGGGGGCCGAGGACGTGGCGAATCTGCGGGCGATGATGGAAAGCGCGCTGCGCCGCGGCCTGCCCGACGCGCCGGACTGGGTGTTCGACATCCCGCTGCTGGGCCCGACCCTGGGCGCGTTGTGGAACCATTGGGCGCAGGATGTCAGCGCGCTGCTGGAGGCGTTGCGCCCCTATTTCGGGCCTCTGGTCGAAGGTGGGTTCGGCCTGCTGCTGGGCATCGCCAATGGCGTGCTGATGTTCCTGCTGGCGCTGTTCGCGTCGTTCTTCTTCTATGTGCACGGCCAGCCCATCGCCGACCGGGCGGTGCTGCTGCTGGAGCGCATCGCCGGCGAGCGCGCGGACCGGCTGATCGAGGTGACGGGCGCGACGATCCGCGGCGTGGTCTATGGGATTCTGGGTACGGCGGTGGTGCAGGGGATCCTGACCGCGTTCGGGCTGTGGATTTCCGGTGTGCCACGGCCGATGCTGCTGGGCGGGATCGCGGGGCTGCTGTCGGTGCTGCCGATCGGATCGCCGCTGGTGTGGATCCCGGCGTCGCTGTGGCTGCTGGGCAATGGCCACCTGGGCTGGGGCGGGTTCCTGGCGCTGTATGGGACGTTCATCGTCTCGGGCGCGGACAGCCTGATCCGGCCGTGGTTCATCGCGCGCGGGGCGCAGCTGCCGTTCCTGCTGACGATCCTGGGTGTGCTGGGCGGGGCGCTGGCGTTCGGGCTGCTGGGGATTTTCCTCGGCCCGGTGCTGCTGGGGGTCGGGTATACGCTGATGAACGAATGGGCGCGGTCCTCGGGCCCGGTGACGCTGGACGAGAGCGGGATCGGGTAGGCGCGCCCGGATCAGGCCGCCCCGCCGGAGTAGTAGAGCGCTTTCCGGCTGACCGTAACCGGTCAGCGCGCGCTATCTTATTGTTTGATCGCATGATTCACACGCTGCCACGATTCCGCTCAGCGTGATCATGCTCTAACCCGGATCGTCCAGCCCGATAGCGCGCAGGCGCGCGCCTTCCTCGTCCCAGCCGCGGCGTTCCTTCACGTTCAGGAACAGGTGCACGGTCCGGTCCAGCAGGCTGTTCAGGTCCTGGCGCGCGCGGGCGCCGATCGCCTTGATGCGGGCGCCGCGCTCGCCGATCAGGATCGCCTTGTGGCTGGCGCGGGTGACGTAGATCGTGGCGTCGATCCGCACCGACCCGTCGGGGCGTTCGCGGAACGATTCGGTCTCGACGGTGGCGGCGTAGGGCACTTCCTCGTGCGTCTGCATGAAGATCTGTTCGCGCACGATCTCGGCCGCCAGCAACCGGTCGGGCAGGTCGGTCAGATCATCATCCGGGTAGAGGAACGGTCCCTCGGGCACCGCGGCGGCGAGTGCGTCGCTGAGTGCGGCAACGCCGTCACCGGTCACTGCACTCACCATGAAGGCGTGCTCGAACGTCGCCAGGGCGGACAGCGTCGCAGTCAGCGGCAGCAGCGCCTGCGGTTGCACGAGGTCAATCTTGTTCAACACGAGCCAGCAACGGCGGCCCGACGCCCCGGCCTTGCGAGCAATTTCCTGCACCGCATCTGTCGCACCGGAGCGGGCGTCGACCAGCAGCAGCGTCACGTCTGCATCGGCCGCGCCGGTCCAGGCGGCGGCCACCATCGCCCGGTCCAGCTTACGCTTGGGCTGGAAGATGCCTGGCGTATCGACCAACAGCACCTGCGACCCGCCGTGCATGAGGATTCCCAGCACACGGAAGCGCGTCGTCTGCGCTTTCGGGGAGACGATTGACAGCTTCGCCCCTGTCATCCGGTTCATCAGTGTGGACTTGCCGGCGTTCGGTGCGCCAACGATTGCCACGAAACCACAGCGCGTGGTCATGCAGACACCTGCGTAAAAAGCGCCTCGGCTGCAAGCTGTTCTGCCGCGCGTTTGCTGGAACCGGTACCCATGCCAGACATGGCGCCGACGCTCACTGTGACGGTGAATTCCGGCGCATGCGGTGGCCCGGAGCGGCTGGTAACGGTATAGGTAGGTAGGTCGAGGCCGCGCTACTGCGCCCATTCCTGCAAAGCGGTCTTGGCATCCTTCGGCGGCGCCGCCTGCTCCACCATGGTGTCGTTCCAGGCTCTGCGGATGAACGTGCGCGCCACATCCAGGCCGCCATCGAGATAGAGCGCGCCTAGCGTTGCCTCCAGGGCATCGGCCAGGACCGTGGCGCGTTTTTTCACACCGGCGCGCGCCTCGCCTGGCGCAACGGACAGAGCGCCAGCGATCCCCATTCCCTCGGCGACAGCCGCCAGCACCGGCTGTGACACCAGATGCGCGAGACGCCGCCCGAGTTCGCCCTCCTGCTCGCGCGGAAAGCCCTCTGCCAACCACTCCGCCATGACAAGACCCAGGACGCGGTCGCCCATGAACTCGCGCCGTCCGCTCGACCCGTGCGACCGGCCGTGGCCGTGGATCGCGGAGCGGTGGGTCAGCGCCTCCCGCAGCAGAGCAGGGCGCTTGAAGCTGTAGCCCAGGAGGTCCTCCGCCGGCTCAGCCATTCAGCGCACAGGCTTGAGCAGGCGGCTCCAGCGAATCTCGAACGGCCACTGCCAGACTTCCCACCAGGGATATTCCGCGTTGATCGAGAAGAAGATGATCTCGGCCCGGCCGACCAGATTTTCCACCGGCACGAACCCGACGCCGTCCATGAAACGGCTGTCGGCGCTGTTGTCGCGGTTATC
>CAYZKM010000558.1:0-3566 GCA_964478525.1 uncultured Bifidobacterium sp. | reverse complement strand
GATCAGACAACAAGATAGCGCGCGCTGACCGTTTACGGTCAGCCGGAAAGCGCGCCAGAGCATGATCCCGCTGAGCGGAACCGTGGCAGCGGGTGAATCATGCGATCAGACAACAAGATAGCGCGCGCTGACCGTTTACGGTCAGCCGGATAAAGCGCGCTAGCGGCAGGCTCGATCCCGGGGCAACACCCCCTCAATAAATCTCGGCATATTGCGCGCACATCTCCGCATCCGACCATTCCGCCACATGCGCGACCTCGGACCGCTTGTGGCGCAGATAGACCTCCCGGAACAGCGGGCCGAACCAGCCGGCCACGGCCTCGCTGGCTTCCATCAGGTCGAGCGCGGCGCTCAGCGATCCCGGCAGGGAAGGGGCCTCCTCCCCGCCCGCCGGCAGGGCCAGGTCGCGGCGGATGCCGTCGGCGCCGGCGAACAGGATCGCGCCCATCACCATGTACGGGCTGGCCGTCGCATCGGTCACGCGGAACTCCACGTTGAACTGGCGCGCGATCTCCTCGGGCGTGGATGCCGCGAAGACCGGGCAGACGCGCAGCGCGGCGCCACGATCCTGGGCCAGCAGGTCGATCCGCGTCGGCGCCCAGCGATTGGGCGTCAGCCGCTGGTACGACACCGGCGACGGCGCGGTGATCGCGCAGATCGCCGGCAGATGATGCAGCACCCCGGCGAAGAATTTCCGCGCGACGGGGGACAGGCCCAGCGGCTGGCCGGCCTCGTGCGTGATGGGTTTGCGCGTCGCGTCGCGCAGGCTCATGTGGATATGCACGCCATTGCCGACGCCGCCCGCCACCGGCATGGGCGAGAAGATCGCGCGATGCCCCAGCCGATGCGCCGTCGCGCGGGTCATCTCGCGCGCAATCACCGCCTGGTTCGCCGAACCCATCGCGGCCTGCGGATCGATGGTGACCTCGAACTGCCGGTCGCCGTATTCGGCCAGGAAACTGTCGGGCGTCAGCCCGGCGGACTGGAAACTGCCGACCAGCGCCTCGCCGAAGATGCCCTGCCGGCGGAACGCGTTCAGGCTGTAGGAATCGCCGGCGCGCTGTTCGTTGCCGGTATAGACGAATTCATGCTCGAACGCCGCCAGCACGCTGGTGCCGTCCAACTCCGCCAGCCCCGCGATCGCGCGGCGCAGGAAGTTGCGCGGGCAGCATTCCCATGGCGTGCCGTCGGTGTTGCGGATATCGCCCAGGCAGAAATGCTCCACCGCCGAATCGTCGGCGAAATCGACACGCACCTGTGCTTCGGGGTCGGGGACGATCATCAGATCGCCCGCCGTGCCGAACGGGGTATCGAAGATCGCGCCGAACGCCGTCTGCATGATGTTGGAATGCGTCCAGCCGATGCCCTTGCGCCGGCGCGCGTCCATCTCGCTGACCGGGAAACCCTTGCCGCGGACATGCCCCGCGATGTCGCAGGTGCCGACGAAGATCAGTTCCTCGCGTCGCATGACGAAACCTCCCGGTTCAGTGTCGGATCAGCGTAGCGAGGCCCCCGTCGCCTTGGCCACCGCGGCGATCACTTTCTGGCCCGCCGCCTCGATCTCGGCATCGGTCAGGGACCGCTCGCGCGGCTGGAACGTGACCTCGATCGCCAGCGACTTCTTGCCCTCGGGCAGCTTGTCCCCCTCGTAGACATCGAACAGCGCGACCCCGGTGATCAGAGTGCGCTCGGCCCCGCGCGCCGACCGAAGCACGGCATCGGCGGTGACGGTGCTGTCGACCAGGAAGGCAAAGTCGCGGCGCAGCGGCTGGAACGGCGCCAGGTCGGGCGCGGCCTTCCTGCGCCGCTTGGGATCGGTCACCGCATCCAGGTTCAGCGTGAACGCCACCATCGGCCCCGGCAGGTCCAGCCCGGCCAGCACGCGCGGATGGATTTCCCCGAACATGCCCAGCACCGTCTTCGGCCCCTGCCGCACCACGCCGGACCGGCCGGGGTGGAAGAACGGCGCGGCATCGGTGGTGATCATCAGCGCATCCATCGGCACGCCGATGGCCGACAGCACGGCCCACAGATCGCCCTTGGCGTCGAACGCATCGACCGGGCGCGGGGCGGCGGACCAGGCGCGCGGCGAGGCGCCGCAGCGGATCCCGGCCGCCACCAGACACTGGCCCTGCGGGGCATCGACCTCGAACCCGGGTCCTACCTCGAACAGCGCCACGTCGGCATAGCCGCGCGCGGCGTTGCGCCTGGCCGCCAGCGCCAGCGTGGCGATCGGCGTCGGGCGCAGCTGGTCCAGATCGGCCGCGATGGGATTGGTCAGCCGCAGGCTGTCGGGCACGGCGCCGAACCAGGCGGCCTCGTCCCGCGCCGTGAAGCTGAACGTCACGCATTCGGCCAGCCCTTGTTCGGCCAGCACCCGCCGCGCCAGCGCGACCCGCTGCTGGCGCGGCGTCAGGGTGGCGCGCGGCACCGGGGCGGCGCGCGGCAGCGATACCGCCGGCACGGCATCCAGGCCACGCAGGCGCAGCACCTCCTCGATCAGGTCGCATTCCTGCTCGATCAGACCACAGCCCGCGGCCGCCTTGGCCGCGCGCTCGTCTGGCAGGTCGGGCGATTGCGACAGCACCACCGGGGCAGCGACGTCGTTGCGCCAGGACGGCACGGCGACGGTGACGGACGCGGCATCACGCGCACGCACGGCGAAGCCCAGCCGTTCCAGCGATGCCACCGCATCATCGGCCCCGATATCGGACCCGCCGAGCTCGGCGATCCGGCGGAAACGCATCGTCGCGTCACGCTGCCAGGCAGGTTCGGCGCCGGCCGTGGTGACCGGGCCGGCCTCACCGCCGCACATCTCGATGATCAGCGCGGTGGCCGCCTCGACCGCGTCGGGCATCAGCGCCGGGTCGATCCCGCGCTCGAACCGCTGGCGCGCATCCGACACGATCTGGTGCCGCCGCCCGGTCAGGGCGATGCGCACGGGATCGAAGAGCGCGCATTCGATGAACACCGCGGTGGTGCTTTCGTCACAGCCCGTCGCCTCGCCGCCGACCACGCCGGCGATCGACTGCACCCCGGCGGCGTCGCAGATCGCGCAATCCTCGGGCGTCAGCGTGTAGTCCTTGCCGTTCAGGGCGCGCATCGGCTCTCCGGCGCCAGGGCGCAGCGTCAGGACATCGCCGGACAGCTTGGCGACATCGAACACGTGCAGCGGGCGACCGAGATCGATGGTGAAGAAATTGGTCACATCGACCAGCGCGTTGATCGGGCGCAGGCCGATCGAGGTCAGCCGGTCCTGCAGCCAGCGTGGGGACGGGGAGTTGCGCACGCCGCGGATGGTGCGCCCGATAATCCAGGGGCAGGCCTCGGGCCAGTCGATCCGCCAGGTCGGCCCACCCTGGAAGGCGGTGGGCACCCGGGCCGGCTGCCAGGGCTTCAGCGTGCCCAGACCGGCGGCGGCCAGGTCGCGGGCAACGCCGCGGACGGAAAAACAGTCGCCGCGATTGGGCGTGACGCTGATCTCGATCACCGGATCGTCCAGCCCCGCCCAGCTGGCATAGGACATCCCGACCGGCGCATCGGCCGGCAGTTCGATGATGCCAGCA
>CAYZKM010000557.1:0-3571 GCA_964478525.1 uncultured Bifidobacterium sp. | reverse complement strand
GGCATGCGATGCGACACATCGCCCTTGTAGTCGGCGGCGACGCGCTTCAGGCGGCAGATGGCCACCGGCTCTTCCTCGACACGGCCGCGGCGGCAGGCCGGTTCGCACGGCCGGTCGCAGGTCCGCCCGAGCACCCCGGGGAACACGTTCGACTTCCAGTTGATCATGAACGCGTCCGCGTAGCGGCGGTCCGCGATCAGCCGGATGTATTCAGGGACGGGTGTATGGGCAGGGCACGCATACTGGCAGTCCACGACCTTGTGGAAGTAGTCCGGGTCCCGGATGTCGGTCGGCTGCAAATCAAACTCCTTTCCTCCGCGCTCCCGGAGGATTGCTATCTTGGCCCCCTGCCTTCCACGCGGCCGGCTGTTCCCCGACGTCCGGCCCGGGCGCCGTTCCATGCGGCACTGCCCGAGCCTATGCGTCCGTCAGACACCCGCCGGCCCATCCCCAGGGCGTGCCACCTAGGGCCGCATTCCAAATGAGGACGGTCCCGGTGTGCGCAAGGGAGCCGCGAGATTCGCGAAGTCGCACAGAAGGCGGCGGGTGTCGCGCGGGTCGATGATTTCGTCAACCCAAAACGATTCCGCAGTGCGGTATGGGGAGCGGAGCCGGTTCAGCCGCTCCTCGATCTCCTCCAGCTTGGCCTGCGGATCGTCCGCGGCGTCGATCTCGGCGCGATAGGCCGCCTCGATCCCGCCTTCCAGCGGCAGCGACCCCCAACTCGCGGAAGGCCAAGCATAGCGCAGGCACAAACGCCCGACCGGCTGGTGGCCCAGGCCACCCACGCCATAGCAGTTGCGCACCACGATGCTGCACCAGGGCACGGTGGTCTGGTTGATCGCGGACAGCGCGCGCACACCCCAGCGAATGACAGCACTGCTTTCAGCGCGCAGCCCGACCTGGAAACCGGGGCAGTCCACCAGGTGCACGATCGGCAGGTGAAAGGTCTGCGCCATGTCGACGAAGCGGATGATCTTGTTGCAGGCATCCGCCGTCCAGGCGCCGCCGTCGAACAGCGGGTCGCCGGCCAGCACCGCCACCGGCCAGCCATCCAGCCGAGCGAAGCCGGTGATGATCGAGCGGCCGAACATCTTCCCCTGTTCGAAGAAGCTGTCCTTGTCGAACACCGTGCCGATGATCCGGCGCATATGGTAGGCCTGCTTCTTCACCCGCGGGATCGCGGCCAGCAGCCCTTCGTCGCGCCGGCCCGGATCGTCCCAGCCGCGCACCCGGGGCGGCACGTCATGGATCGAGCTTGGCAGATAGGACAGGAAGCGGCGCGCGGCCTCGAACGCCTCCTGCTCGGTGTCGACGGCATGATCGACCGCGCCGCAGCCGACCTGGATCTCCCAGCCGCCGAGTTCCTGCTTGGTGCGCGGTTCGCCCAGGCGTTCCACGACCGGCGGGCCGGCGACGAAGACGGCGGCGATTTCCTTGACCATCACCGAGTAATGCGCCGCGACCAGGCGCGCCGCGCCCAGACCGGCGACCGAACCCAGGCCCAGCCCCACGACCGGCACCTGCGCCATGTTGTCGGCCACCAGGTCGAACGAGGTGGTTTCCGTCAGCCCGCCCGGCAGGTTGGCTCGGCCGGTGGTCTCGATCGTCTTGACGGACCCGCCGCCACCCGATCCCTCGATCAGGCGGATGATCGGCATGCGGAACTGCGCGGCCAGCTGTTCGGACATTTTCGGCTTGCCCTTGATCGAGGCATCCGCCGACCCGCCACGCAGCGTGAAATCGTCGCCGGCGATCACCACCGGGCGGCCGTCGACCAGGCCGCGGCCGAACACGCAGTTGCCGGGCATGAAGTCGACGATATTGCCGCGGGCGTCATAGGTGCCCTTGCCGGCGATGCTGCCGATCTCCTTGAACGTGTTGGGGTCCAGCATCTGGTCGATGCGTTCGCGCACCGTCAGGCGCCCGCCCTTGTGCTGGCGTTCCACCCGATCCTTGCCGCCCATCTCCCGCGCCAGGGCCTGGCGGGTGCGAAGCTCCTCCAGCTCCGGCTCCCACCCGATCGGCTGCGTCGTGGTGGTGTTGGCGGCGCCGGCCTGCGGGCGCAGCGGTGGGCTGTCGTCGGTCATCCGTTTCCTGTCCCTTTATCCATAGCCGCGTCCGCGGCCGAGGCTGATCGGCGGTCCGCAGCGGTTCCATGTTTCATCGGCCGTGTTCCCGGCCTTCATGATCATCGTCATCTCGCCCATCAACGCCAGGTTGACGGTCGTGCCGGCGCCAGGCTCCCCCGCCGGCACCACATAGGAGAAATAGTGCCGGTCGTACTGCCCGCCGGTGCGGGTCCTGGCGGGGGTGACGATCACCGGGCCGGTGATCTGCAGCCGCCGGCCGTCCTGATGGCACCAATGGCCGTCGATCGCATCGGCCTGCGCGATGCCGGGCACCGCCAGGCCCGCCGCGATCGAACCCGCCAGCGCCACCACGATCGTCCTGCCACGTCCCGCTGTCATGGCCCTTCCGCACTCTGCTCCGGTCCGCCGCCCCAGACGCTATGGGCGAAAGCGACAAGATGCAACAGAGAGCAAAACCGCGTGTCCCAAACAGAACTGGCGACACCACCTTCCATCCCATACACTCCCGCCACCCGAGCCGCACCGAGAGGGACATGAACGCGCCCACACCGAACGACGCCGTCGTCCAGCGCCAGGAGCGGGAGCGGGAGTACCATCGTGGGCACGCGGCGTCGATGCGCTTCATGGCCGAGCGGGAGCCGCAGCTGGATGTGCTGTCGGATCGCGACCGGAAATGGTGGAACTCGCATTGGCGGGTCTATGACTTCGCCCGCGACCTGGACCTGCGCGGCAAGCGCGTGCTGATCCCCGGCTGCGGCTTCGGCGAGGACGCGTTCGCCTTTGCCCGCCTCGGCGCCGAGGTCCATGCGTCCGACATCTCGCCGGACCTGATCGAGATCGCCCGCGAACGCGCCGCGCGCTTCGGCTTCGATACCGTGCATTTCGAGACGATGCCCGCCGAATCGACGACCCATGACAACGATTTCTTCGACGCCGCGCTGTTCCACGGCGTGTTCCACCACATCTCGATCGGTCCGGCACTGGACGAGTTGAACCGCGTGATGAAGCCCGACGGCGTCCTGATCGCGCACGAGCAATACACCCATTCCCGCATCGACCGGATCCGCCACAGCCGCTTCGTGGACCAGGTGATCTACCCGCGCCTGCAGAAGATCATCTACGCCGGCAACAAGCCCTATATCACCGAAGACGAGGCCAAGCTGGACGAGACGCAGCTGCACCAGATCCTGGTTCGGCTGCACGACATCCGCATCGACTGGTTCTGCCTGCTGGAAGGCCGGCTGTTCTCGACCGTCAAGCCCGCCGCGTCGCGGATGGACCAGCGCCTGATGCGGCTGGTGGGACCGTTGCGGCCCTATCTGGCCGGCCAGGCGGTGTTCGCCGGGAAATGGCGCAAGCAGCCGGCCTGACCCGCCCCGCCACCGACAAGAGACATCCATGACCGACGTGCTGTTCGAGATCGCCGACGGGATCGGCACCGTCACGCTGAACCGCCCGCAGGCGCGCAACGCGCTGAC
>CAYZKM010000556.1:0-3595 GCA_964478525.1 uncultured Bifidobacterium sp. | reverse complement strand
AGACGCCGTGGCCGGAAAACCGGTGATGGAAACGGGCATCGTTCAGCCCGCCGGCGCGGGTTTCCCGGATCAGGCTGAGCACATGCCTGGCGCGGTCGGGAAACTGGGCGTGCAGCCAGTCCTCGAACATCTGCCGCAATTCGTGCGGCAGGCGCAGCAGGATGTAGCTGGCATGCCGAGCGCCGGCGCGGGCCGAGGCCTCGATGATTTTTTCGAGCTCGGAGTCGTTCAGCCCCGGGATCATCGGCGCGGCCAGCACCCCGGCCGGCACGCCGGCGCGCGTCAGCTCCTCGACCGCGTGCAGGCGGCGGGCGGGGGTGGCGGCGCGGGGTTCCATGGCGCGCGCCAACGCGGGGTTCAGCGTGGTGATCGACATATGCACCCGCGCCAGGCCGCGCTGCGCCATCGACGACAGGATGTCCAGATCGCGCAGCACGCCGGCGGACTTGGTCACGATGCCGACCGGATGGTTGTAGCGGTCCAGCACCTCCAGCACCGACCGGGTCAGCTTCAGCGTCCGCTCCACCGGCTGGTAGGGATCGGTGTTCGACCCCAGCGCCAGGGTGCGCGCGGTATAGCCGGGCTTGCGCAGCTCCTTTTCCAGCAGGTCCGCGACATCCGGCTTGAAGATCAGCCTGGTCTCGAAATCCAGGCCCGGCGAGTAGCCCAGATAGGCATGGGTCGGGCGGGCATAGCAGTAGATGCAGCCATGCTCGCAGCCGCGATACGGGTTCACCGCCCGGTCGAACCCCAGGTCTGGGGACGTGTTCCAGCTGATCGCCGATCGCGTGGTGTCCTTCGACAGGGTGGTGGCGAGCGCCGGAAGCTCCCCGAATTCCATCGTCAACGTGTCCCACCCGTCATCGAACGGGGCGATCGTCTGCCGGTCGAACCGCACGGCGGGGTTGGTGACGGCGCCACGGCCGCGGCGTGCCAGGGACGGCATGCGTGCTGCCGGTTCCGGTTCCGCCATGCCGGCGCGTTCCAGTGCGGCGATAGCGTCAGCGTCCTTGTCAGGATCGGCCTGTTTCCGCATGATCCGTTCCCTGTGTGTTCGAGGCACCACCGTGGCAGAGCATTTCCGGCAGGTCAAGAACATAATAGGAACAATAACCCACCCGCTGCCGGTCTCGGTGGTCATCCCCGCCCTAAACGCGGCCGCCACCCTGCCGGCGACGCTGCAGGCGCTGGGGCCGGTGGCGCAGGTTCTGGTGGCGGATGGCGGCAGCCGCGACGACACCACCGCGATCGCGGTGGCAGCCGGGGCCACCGTCATCTCCGCCCCGCGCGGCCGCGGCACCCAGATCGCCGCCGGAATCGCCGCTACGACACAGGACTGGCTGCTGATCCTGCATGCCGACACACGCCTGCAACCGGGCTGGCAGCAGGCGGCCGCCGCCCATCTCGCCGCCCATCCGGATCGCGCCGCCTGTTTCCGCTTCGCCCTCGACAGCGCCGCCCCGCAGGCACGCCGGCTGGAACGCGCCGTCGCCTGGCGCAGCCGCACCCTGGGCCTGCCATACGGAGACCAGGGCCTGCTGATTCATCGCGACCTGCTGGCCCGCATCGGCGGGGTCAGGCCGCTGCCGATCATGGAGGATGTGGACCTGGTCCGCCGCCTCGGCCGCCGGCGGATCGCGCATCTGGATGCCGCCGCCCTGACCTCGGCGGTGAAGTGGGAGCGTGATGGCTGGCTGCGCCGGTCCGCCCGCAACCTGGTCTGCCTGTCGCTGTGGTTCGCCGGCCTGCCGCCGCGCCTGATCGTGCGGCTGTACGCATGAGGGGGATCGTGATCGTCTTCGCCCGCGCCCCGCGCCTGGGCACCGTCAAGCGGCGCCTGGCCCGGCAGGTGGGCGACCGCGCCGCGCTGCGCTTTCATGTCGCGACGCTGCATCGGCTGCTGCGCGGTCTGGCGGCCGACCGCCGCTTCGACACCGTGCTCGCCATCACCCCCGACCGCGCTCGGCCCCGCCTGCCGGCACCAGTCCAGGCGGTGATCGGGCAGGGGCGTGGCGATGTCGGGCAGCGCATGCACCGCGCTTTCGCCCGCTTCCCGCGCCGGCGCGTCGTGCTGCTGGGCTGCGACATCCCCGACGCCGGCGCCGCCGACGCATGGGCCGCGCTGCGGACGCTGGGGTCGGCGCAGGCGGTGTTCGGGCCGGCGACCGATGGCGGGTACTGGCTGGTCGGCATGGGACCGCGCCGCCCGGCCGCCCCGTTAGCCGGGGCGCGCTGGTCGACCCGCCATGCCCTGTCGGACACGCTGCGGAACTTCCGGGGCCGGCGCATCGCCCGGGTCAGGACCCTGAGCGATGTCGATACCGTCGCCGATCTGCGCCGCTATCAGGCGGCCGAGGAGTACCGTGCCAGCCGCAGAGGCTCCAGGATCGTCTCCTCCTCGGGCATGCCGTCGACCGACGGCTCGCGGATCATGTAGCCGCGGCCCCAGACCGTGCCGATCAGGTTGTCGGCCCCCGCCACGGCCAGCTTCTTGCGTAGCTTGCAGATGAATACGTCGATGATCTTCATCTCCGGCTCGTCCATGCCGCCATACAGATGGTTCAGGAACGCTTCCTTGGTCAGCACCATGCCCTTGCGCAGCACGAGCAGTTCCAGGATCGAGTATTCCTTGCCGGTCAGATGCACCTCCCGCCCCTCGACGGTGACTTCGCGGCTGTCCAGGTTCAGCTCGATCGGCCCGATCCGCACCGTCGGCTGGCTGAACCCCTTGCTTCGGCGCACCACCGCCTGCATCCGCGCCAGCAGTTCGGCCTTGTCGAACGGCTTGGTGATGAAGTCGTCGGCGCCCAGGCCGAGCCCTTTTACCTTGGCCTGCGGACGGGTCAGGCCGGACAGGATCAGGACGGGCGTGTCGTTGCGGGCGATCCGCATCCGGCGCACGACCTCATACCCCTCGATATCCGGCAGCATCAGGTCCAGCAGGACGACGTCATATTCATAGTGGCGCAGCAGCTCCAGCGCCTCTTCCCCGGCTTCGGAATGGTCGATGACCGCTCCCGTCGCCTTGAGCATGAGTATGACACCACGTGCGGCTGTCAGGTCGTCTTCCACGAGTAGGACGCGCATGGTGCCCCCTTGATCATCATGAAAATTGAATACCACTATTGCGTGTGTTTGACCATGATTTTTTCACCTTTAGGATGCATAAATCCCGAGAATATGAGCCAGCATACCAGGATGTGCAAGAACATGAGAAGAACATATATTATAATAAAACATAGACGTATCAATGAGACAGTCTGATTTCGCGTTACGAGCAGCCTCCCTCGCCGCCGGCCTGCGCGCACTCACCCCCGTCCGCCTCCAGGGCCAGGTCAGCGGCATCTCCGGCCTGATGGTCGACATCCAGGGCCTGGACGGCCTGGTCTCGATCGGCGACCGCCTGGTCCTGGCCGGGCGCGCCGGCCGGCGTGTGGAAGCCGAGATCGTCGGCTTCCGGGACGGGAAGGCACAGGCCATGCCGTTCGGCGGGCTGGACGGCATCGGACCCGGACAGCCCGCCATCGTCCGCACCGCCGGTGCCGCGCTGCCCGTCTCAGATGCCTGGCTGGGACGGGTGATCGACCCGCTGGGC
>CAYZKM010000555.1:0-3630 GCA_964478525.1 uncultured Bifidobacterium sp. | reverse complement strand
GATCGAGGGCAGCGCGGCGGTGACGACCGGCAGGCGGGGTTCGGCGCGTGCCGCGGTGCCCGCCGGCGCCGTCGTGGCGGGCCAGCCGGGCGCGGTCTGCGGCAGGGCAGCGGCGGCGGCCAGTTGCTGCAGGGTTTCCGACATCAGCGGCGCCCTCAGTACGCGTTACGCATGCGCAGCACCGAGAAGATGGTGCGCCAGATGATCCGCAGGTCGAGTGCGACAGACCAGGTCTCGATGTATTCCAGGTCGCTCTCGACCCGCCGGATCAGCTTGTCCTCGGTGTCGGTCTCCCCGCGCTGGCCGCGGACCTGCGCGAGGCCGGTCATGCCCGGTCGCACCTGGTGGCGGGCGGCATAGCGATGGGTCACGTCCTCGAACAGGCGGTCGCCGGCGCGGGTGCCGGGGGCGTGGGGCCGGGGCCCGACGATCGACATCTCGCCGCGCAGCACGTTCAGCAGTTGCGGCAGCTCATCCAGCGAGGTGCATCGCAGCCAGGCGCCGATGCGGGTGACGCGAGGGTCGTCGCGGGTGGCCTGGCGGCATTCGCCGGGCGCGCAGGCGCCCAGATGCATGGTGCGGAACTTGAACAGCTGGAACCGCGTCCCGTGCAGCCCGGTGCGGCTTTGGCGGAACAGGGCGGGGCCGGGGCTGTCGTGGCGGATCAGCCAGGCAATCGCCAGCATCGGCAGGGCGGTGGCAATCAGCAGCACCGAGGCGATCGCGAGGTCGAGCGTCCGCTTTGCCAGCCCGGCCCAGCCGCCGACCGGCAGTGTGGCGCACCGGACGGGCCGGTAGAGCGGGGCGGCGTAGGAGATCGGCTGGAACGCCAGTCTTCCGTCCGAGAGCCTGAGGCGTTCGAGGCCCTTCGAGGAGGTGCGGGGATGGAAATCGAACATGGCGCGCCGACGGTTGTTGTGCCTGGCGCCACTCAGAGACCGGAAGGTTTGAGCAAGCGGTTAATGCGGCACGCGGCGGTAGGCCGGGGGCGAAATATTTCGCCGCGGCGGGCGGGCCGTGCGAACAGACAACGAACGCATGACGTGTCCGCGCCACGGGTCCACGTCAAGGACCTGCCCCACGAACCTGTCCCACGGGCCCGTGATGCCTCGCGCGGTGGCGGCTGCGCGCCGGAGGGTCAGCGGAAGACGAGAAACCGGGAGAGGTGGAAGTTGATGGCCAGTCCGGCGATCGCGCCGGCGGCGGTGGCGATCACCGGTTCGGCGGCCGCGGCCGGCACAAAGGTGACAAGTGCCATGTAGGTGCCCCGGTTCAGCACGAATCCGACCAGGTTGGCGGCCATGAACCGGGCCCATTGGCGGTGCATCGGCCCGTCGCCCTGGCCACGGAACGTCCAGATCCGGTTCAGCACCCAGTTCCCGCTGGCCGCCACGACATAGGCGGCCAGGCCCGCGCCGTACAGCCCGATCGCGCCGCGCAGCAGATAGACCGTTGCGGTATCGACCACGAATCCGGCGGTGCCGACGGCGCCGAACTTGATGAACTGCGCCAGGGCGCGGATCCGCTTGCCGCTGAGCAGCGGGCGGAGCGGGCCGGGCAGCGCGATGGCCAGGCGAAGCAGGAGAGACTCCAAGACCGTGCGTCCGGGGCTGTGTCGGGCGGGGTATCGCGGCCCGTGGCAGGCAATGCAAGCGGGATGGCCAAGCGGGATGGTCGGGAGGGCGACCGGCCTTGGCGGGGTGGCCGGACACTTCTGCAAAAAGGTGCAAGTCTTCCGCTTGACGCCGCCAGCGCCGGGGCCTACACGCTGCGGCCTGCCGCTGCGGGTGTAGCTCAGTTGGTTAGAGCGCCGGCCTGTCACGCCGGAGGTCGCGGGTTCGAGCCCCGTCACTCGCGCCAGCGGTATTGCCGGACCGGGACCAGTCCCGGCGGCAATCGCGGGTCGCATGACCCATCCCCGTTTGAACCGCCGCGAGCATTCGTCATCGATCACCCGTATTGGGGCGTTGGCGACACAATCCATGTTTTTATGGGCATTTCGATGCCCTGTGGCCGGTTTGGCCCTATGGCGGTACGGAATGGTTGGGTTTATGGTCCGGCGCGTGCTGCACCGCGAAGACCGGGCGGGACGGGTTTCCCAACCCCGACCCCCGTTTGCCGCGGCGCCAGCGCGCGCGTGAAGGGGCGATCGGAGCTGACATGCAGCCTGTTCTCTATGAATATCTGCCGATCCTGGTGTTCCTGGTGATTGCCGGCGGCATCGCGCTGGCCATGGTCGGCGGGTCGTTGCTGGCGGCGCGCCAGAAACCCTATGCGGAAAAGCTGTCGGCCTATGAATGCGGGTTCGAGGCGTTCGATGACGCCCGCCGCCGGTTCGATGTCCGCTACTACCTGGTCGCGATCCTGTTCATCATCTTCGATCTGGAAGTGGCCTTCCTGTTCCCCTGGGCGGTGTCGCTGAAGGATATCGGCGCATTCGGCTTCTGGTCGATGGTCGCCTTCCTGGGCGTGCTGACGGTCGGCTTCATCTATGAATGGTGCAAGGGCGCGCTGGAGTGGGAATGACGCCATGAGCAACTCGACCACCGCCATCGCCTGGAATCGCGAACATCTGCCGCCGGGCGCCGAACAGGACGCGGTGCTGCGCTCGATCACCGGAGAGATCGCCGACAAGGGGTTCCTGGTCGCCAACCTGGACAAGGTGGTCAACTGGGCGCGCACCGGCAGCTTGTGGCCCATGACGTTCGGCCTGGCGTGCTGCGCGGTGGAGATGATCCACGCCTACATGCCGCGCTATGACCTCGACCGGCTGGGCATCATTCCCCGCGCGTCACCGCGACAATCCGACGTGATGATCGTCGCCGGCACGCTGACCAACAAGATGGCCCCCGCCTTGCGCAAGGTCTACGACCAGATGCCGGAACCGCGCTGGGTGATCAGCATGGGCAGCTGCGCCAACGGCGGCGGTTACTATCATTATTCCTATTCGGTGGTGCGTGGCTGCGACCGCGTGGTGCCGGTGGATGTCTATGTGCCCGGCTGCCCGCCGACCGCGGAAGCGCTGGTCTATGGCATCATGCAGTTGCAGAAGAAGATCCGCAGGACGGGGACGATCCTTCGTGGCTGACGAAACGAATGATGCCGTGATGGCGCCGCCGGAACCGCCGACGCCGGCCGAGGAACTGCAGCGCGCCGTCGCCGAGGTGCATGGCCTCGATGCCGTGCGGTGGGAGCATGGCGAGCTGATCGCGCATGGCGCGCGCGATGCGCTGATCGCGATCATGCTGACCCTGCGCGACGATCCGCGCTTGCGGTTCGAGCAGGTGATGGACATCTGCGGCGTCGACTGGCCCGACCGCGAGGAACGGTTCGATGTCGTCTACAACCTGCTCTCGGTGTCGCTGAACCAGCGCCTGCGGGTGATCGTGACCACCGACACCGTCAAGCCGGTGCCGTCGGTGCACACCATCTGGCCCGTCGCCACGTGGTGGGAGCGTGAGACCTGGGACATGTATGGCGTGATCTTCTCGGGCCAGCCCGATCTGCGCCGCATCCTGACCGATTACGGGTTCGAGGGTCATCCGCTGCGCAAGGACTTCCCGCTGACCGGCTATGTCGAGGTTCGCTATGACGAGGACCGCAAGTCGGTCGTCTATGAACCGGTGAAGC
>CAYZKM010000554.1:0-3637 GCA_964478525.1 uncultured Bifidobacterium sp. | reverse complement strand
GATCGTCGCGTTCAGCGCCAGCAGGTTGGTCTGCCCGGCGATGCGATTGATGATCTGCACCACGTCACCGATGTTCTGCGCGCCCTGCGCCAGCGACCGCACGACAGCATCGGTCCGCCGAGCATCCACCACCGCCTGGCCGGTGATCCGCGAGGACTCGGTGACCTGGCGCGTGATCTCCGCGATCGAGCTGGCCAGCTCCTCGGCCGCGGTCGCCACGCTGTGCACGCTGGCCCCGGCTTCCTCGGCCGCGGTCGCCACCACTGCCGCTCGGGTGGTGGAATGCGTGGCGGTCTCGGACATGGTCTGCGCGGTGGCGCTCAACTCCGACGCCGCGGTCGACACCATGCCGACCAGCTCCCCGACCTTGCTTTCCAGGTGTCCGGCCATCGCCAGCATCTCCTGCCGCCGCTCGGCCTCGGCCTGGCGCGCCTGTTCCCGCTGCGCGGTCTGCAAGCGCGTGGTTTCCAGCATGCTGTCGCGGAAGACGCCCAGCGCCCGGGCCAGCTGCCCGATCTCGTCCTTGCGATCGTGCCCGACCAGCGCAACGTCCGTCACGCCGGCAGCCAGGCGGTTGGTGATGCCGATGATGCGCGACAACGGGCGCGTGATGCCGCCCAGGGCGACCACGACAGCCAGCACCATGAACGTCACCATGCCGCCCAGGGCCACGATGATCAGCTGCGTCACCATGGCCGTGTGGAATTGCCCCAGCGCGTCGTCCAGCGTCTGCACCTCGGTCGCGTTGGAAGCGGCCAGCGCGACGATGGTGTCGTTCAGCGCCTGCCGGTTGGCCCGGTTGGTGTCGTTGTTGCCGATCGCGTCGGCGGCCTGGCTGCCCGAAGCGCGCGCCGCCTGGACCATTTCGGTTCGCAGTCGCACAAAGTCGGCGGCCTGTCGCCGGGCGGTGTCCAGCGTCGCGATGCGGTCCGGCGGAAGCAGGGTGCGCCAGCGAGCCATTTCGTTGTCGATCCGCGCGAGGTTGATCAGCAGCGGCTTGCCGAACTTCTCGATCTCGGCCTGGTTCCGGGCCAGGTAGATGCCGCGCGAGTCCATCACCACGGCGTTGACAAGGCCGTTCACACGTTCCCCGATGATGGCGCGATCGGCGGCTGCCTGCATCCGGTCGACCTGATCCCGATAGACGGTCATCGCATGGATGCCGGACCAGGCGGTGAACAACCCAGCCAGGAACAGCAAGGCGACGACACCCAGCACTTTGGTGGCGATGGGCAGGTTACGCAGCAATCCGAACGGAGCAGCCAGAAGTTTCAGCAACATGGGCACGTACAACCTTCTGTATCCGGCCACACGGTCGCGCGGCGCGGGGGCGTAGAGAGGTATCCGGCGGAACGGGCGCGGGGCGTTTGCCGGATACCGAGGCGTGAAGAATAGAGGCGGCTGCCTACAGGAATCGCTGGGGTGAAATGACGTCGCGCACCATGGCTGCGTCATATCGAAACGATGGCGCGCGGTGTGTTGTAAATTGTTGGAAACTGTTTGCATCCATGTGGGCGCCGTGCATGGACGGCGCCATCGCCGCAGACGGCGGGCCGAGCGGAATGCTCGGCCCGGGACGTCGGCTACATCTGGGCGTAGCTGCCGTCTTTCCAGATATACAGGACATAGCCCGAACCCGTCGGGTCGCCCTTCTTGTCGAAGCTCATGGGCCCCAGCACGCTCGGCCAGTTGCCGGACGCCTTCAGCTGCTGCGCCACCTTCTTCGGATCGGTGGACTTCGCCTTCTTCACCGCGTCGGCCCAGATCTGCACCGCCGCGTAGGTGTAAAGGACATAGCCCTCGGGCTCGATCTTCTTGTCCTTGAAGGACTTCACCACATCCGCCGCCGCCTTGATCAGCCGCGGATCGGGGGAGAAGGTCATCAGCGTGCCGGCCCCGGCGTCGCCGGCGATCTGCCAGAACTCACTGCTGACCAGCGCGTCGCCGCCCACCAGCGTGGCCTTCATGCCCTGCGCCTTGGCCTGGCGGATGATCAGCCCGGCCTCGGTGTGGTATCCGCCGACATAGATCACCGTGATTCCGGCCTGCTTCAGGCGGCTGACCAGCGCCGAGTAGTCCTTCTCCTTCGGTGTATAGGCGGTATACAGCGCTTCCTTCCCGCCGGCGGCGTGCAGCGCCTTCTGGGTCTGATCCGCAAGACCCTTGCCGTAGGTCGAGTTGTCATGCAGGATCGCGATCTTCTCTTTGGCGAAATGTTTCGCCAGGTACTGACCCGCGACCTTGCCCTGCTGGTCGTCACGGCCGCAGACGCGGAACGTGTTCCAGCCGCCCTTTTCCGTATAGTCGGGGTTGGTCGACGCGGGGGAGATCTGCAGAATGCCTTCCTCGCCATACACCTTGCTGGCGGGGATCGAGCTGCCCGAGCAGAAATGCCCAGCCACCAGCTTCACCTTCTTGGCGGCCATCTGGTTGGCGACCGACACGGCCTGCTTGGGATCGCAGGCATCGTCCCCCACGCTCAGCACCAGTTGCTGGCCCAGCACGCCGCCGGCCTTGTTGATGTCGGCAACGGCCTGTTCGGCGCCGGCCTTCATCTGCTGCCCGAACGTGGCGTATTCGCCGGTCATCGGACCCACGGTGGCGATCTGGATCTGCGCCGCGGCCGGTGCGGCCGCCAGTATCGTGGCGATGCCGACGGTCGCGGCCGCGGCTAGCAAGGATCGTCTGAGCATTGCGCGTCGTCCCCTTGGTGGTTGGTTCCCGCATGGCGCGGTCGTGACAGGTTACATGCCTTGCCGGGCCAGTGCCAGAATGGGCCGAACGGGCCGCTCGCCCGATCGTGATTCCGTGTTTCCGTCTACGCCCCTACATGTGGGATGTTCTGGAAGTCGAATATGACGAACGGAGACAATGATGCGTCGCATGATCCTGCCCATCGCCCTGGCGCTGCTGTCCGCCGCGCCCATGGCGCACGCCGATTCGGACAAGGACCTTGTCGGGCCGGGCTACATGACGCGCCAGCAGATCGCGACAGCGCTGACCAATGGCGGCTATTCCGTCCAGAAGGTCGAGTCGGACGACGGGGCCTATAAGGTCAAGGCGCTGCGGGGGGCGCAGAAGCTGAAGCTGACGGTGGACCCGAAGACCGGATCGGTCATCGCCACCAAGCCCGACGACTGACCCTACATCTGGCCATAGCTGCCGCCCCGCCAGACATGCATGACATGGCCGCTGCCGGTCGGGTTGCTCTTGCGGTAGACGGTGATGGGGCCCGGCACGCTGGGCCAGTCGGCACCGGCCCGTGGGGCGGCGGCGACCGGCAGTGCCAGCCCGGCGGCCAGCACCACACTGCGCCGCATCGCTCCACGTTTCCCCGTCATGTCCGATGCCAACCCGCACCATTCCCGGCGCGTCTGGCCAATCCCGGTTGCCCGCGCTACCAACCGGTATCCGTCCATCGAAGGGAGTGCAGCCGTGAAGGCCTCGCTGTTCTATCTGCCCAGCATCGGAAGCCGAGCCGAGATCGAATCGGGAATGGCGGCGATGCGACCCGAGCTGTATCAGCGCATGCTGAAGGAGCTGACCGAGCAGATCAAACTGGCCGACGATCTGGGCTATGACTCGGTGAGTTTCACCGAACACCATTTCCATATCGAGGGATTCGAGGTTTCCAACA
>CAYZKM010000553.1:0-3651 GCA_964478525.1 uncultured Bifidobacterium sp. | reverse complement strand
GAGAGCGGGCCGCGCGCCAGGTCCAGCGCGCCTTGCATCGACGGGCCGCAGAAGCACTCGCGCGAGACCTGCCGGCGATAATCCAGCGGCTTGCCGTATTCGACGCGCGCGGCGTGGAACACATCCCACCAGCGCTTCATCTCGTCCAGCGACATCGCCCCCGCGCCCTGCCAGGATTCGCCCAGCTCGGCGGCGCGCTTCACCGCGTCCTCGACCGTGCCGCCGATCCAGATCGGGACGTTGCCGGGCTTCTTCGGGCGGATGCTCAGGCTGACATCGTCCAGATGGATGTATTTACCGTGGAACGTGACATGGTCGCCGTCCAGCAGCTTGCGCATCGCCTGCACGAATTCGCGGAACCGGCCGACGCGGGACTTCCGCTCGATCCCCATCGACGCGAATTCATGGTCGCGATAGCCCAGCCCGACGCCCAGCACGACATTGCCGTCGGTCAGGTGGTCCAGCGTGGCGAATTCTTCGGCCAGCAGCACCGGGTTCAGCATCGGCAGCAGCAGCACCGCGGTGCCCAGCCCCATGCCGGGTGCCAGGTTGGCCAGCCAGCCCAGCATCGGCGATGTCGCGGTCTGGCGCATCGCCGGTCCGGTCACGAAATGCTGCGGCAGCCACAGCGATTCGAACCCGGCGTCGCGCGCGGTCAGCACCTGTTCGCGCAGGCGGCGCAGATGGTCGCCCATATCCTCGTGCCCTTCGCATTCCAGCGACACGAACATGCCGAACTTCATGGTTTTTCCTCCGGTTTACAGCGCCGCGGTCTATGATGCCGGCGGCACGTCGACGATGAATTCCGGCCCGCCATAGCCGGCCTCCACCGGAATGATCAGCTTGCGCCGCCCGCCGTCCAGGCTGGTCGAGTGCGGCTGCACCGTCACCACACGCGATGCCCGCGCGGCCGCCATCGCGTCGGCCACCGTCGCATGGCGCGCCAGCTTCTCCAGGTTCTTCAGCGTGGCGAACACCAGCTTGAAGCGGCCGGCCGCGGTATCCGCCAGCGCCTGCGCGGGAGAGATCCAGACGGAATCAACGGATTCGCTGCCATCATGCACCGCCAGGTGCTCGGCCGGCGCCTCTACCAGGAAGAACTGCGTGTCATAGCGCTTGCGCTGATGCGACGGCGTGATCCAGTGCGCATAGTGCACCAGCAGATCGGTCGCCGGCAGCAGCCCGTGCGCGGTCAGCACGGTGTCGAACCCGACCTCGGCGGCGGCGAGTTTCGCGCGATGCTCCGCCTCGATCACGGTCAGGCGGGCGGCGTCCACCAGCTGCGGCGTGCCGGCGGGGCGGGCCAGCAGCACGCCGCATTCCTCGAACGTTTCGCGGATGGCGGCGATGCGGAACGCCATGTCGGCCACCGCCAGCCCATCCGGATTCGGGCACAAGGCGGCCTGCCCGGCCACGTCATGATCGCCCTGGTCGACCCGCCCGCCGGGAAAGACCAGCGCGCCCGAGGCAAAATCGATCTCATGATGGCGCACCACCATGAACACTTCCAGCCCGTCTGTCCCATCGCGCAGCAGCAGGATCGTAGCGGCCGGCCGAGCGATTGCTTCCGTCGTCATGTGTGTGTTCCGTCGATACAGGTGGGGACAGACTAGCGAACCCGGTGCCGTGACGCGAGATCGCACCCCGGTGGACGGGGGCGGAATGTCCGCTACAGTCGCACCGGGTGGAAGCGAACAGGACGCATCATGCGCACTCAGGTGGGAATCGTGGGCGCCGGCCCGGCGGGCCTGCTGCTGTCGCATCTGCTGCATCTGGCCGGCATCGACTCGGTGATCCTTGAGGCGCGGTCACGCGAGTACGTGGAGAATCGCATCCGCGCCGGCGTGCTGGAACAGCCGGTGGAACAGCTGCTGACGGATGCCGGCGTCGGGGCGCGCATGCGGGTGGAAGGGCTGCGCCATGAAGGCGTGATCCTGCGTGCCGGCGGGCGCGACCATCGCATCGACTTCCGCGCGCTGACCGGGAAGCATGTGATGGTCTACAGCCAGCACAAGGTGGTGCAGGACCTGATCGCCGCGCGCCTTGCCGCCGGCGGGCGGATCGTGTTCGACGCCGCCGATGTCGCGGTGCACGACATCGCTTCCGACCGCCCGCGCATCGGCTATGTGGCTGACGGACAGGCGGGGGAGGTGGCGTGCGACATCGTCGCCGGGTGCGACGGGTTCCACGGGGTGTGCCGCGAGACGATCCCGGCGGACAGGCGGACTCATTTCGATCGGGAATACCCGTTTTCCTGGCTGGGGATCCTGGCCGACGCGGCGCCGTCGTCGCACGAGCTGGTCTATGCCAGCCACGATCGCGGCTTCGCGCTGCTGTCGATGCGATCCCCCACCGTCAGCCGGCTGTATCTGCAATGCCCGCCCGATGACGACCTGGCGAACTGGTCGGATGATCGCATCTGGAACGAGCTGTCCGCGCGGCTGGGCGCCGATGGGTTCACCCTGCGCGACGGGCCGATCACCCAGCGCGGCATCACGCAGATGCGCAGCTTCGTGGTGGAACCGATGCAGCATGGCCGGCTTTTCCTGGTGGGCGATGCCGCGCATATCGTGCCGCCGACCGGGGCCAAGGGGCTGAACCTGGCCGTGGCCGACGTCGCGGTGCTGACGCAGGCGCTGACGGCATATTTCGCCAAAGGGGATGCAGCACTGCTGGAACGCTACTCGGCGACATGCCTGCGCCGGGTGTGGCGGGCGCAGCGGTTTTCGTGGTGGCTGACCAGCCTGCTGCACCGGTTCCACGACCACACGCCGTTCGACCGCCGGACGCAGGCCGCGGAGCTGGATGCGCTGTTCACCTCGGCCGCGGCGTCGACCGCGCTGGCCGAGGTGTATGTCGGATTGCCGCTGATCCTGTCGTGATCAGCGTCTATTCACGCATCGCGCGCACGGCCTTGGCGGCGGGGCGGTCCCAGCAGCGTTCCAGCCAGGACTTCACGTTCGGCCACTTCGCCAGGTCCATGAACAGGCCGCGATACAGCGCGCTGGCGACGTTCAGGTCCGCCACCGAGAAATCATCGCCGACCAGCCATTTCGCCTTGGCCAGGTACCCGTCCAGCGTCGTCAGCGCCGGCACGATATCGGCCCATGCCAGCTCGGCGATCACCTTGTTGCGCTGCGCTTCCGGCAGGCCCGATGTGTGGTTCACATAGTTCACCACCTGCCGGTCCAGCCGGTCGGTTTCCCACAGGCTCCATTGCAGCGTCAGCGCCTCGGCCTTCGCGTCCGCCGGCGCCAGCCTGCCATGCTTGCGTGCCAGGTACAGGTTGATCGCCATCGATTCCGACAGGATGAAACCATCGTCGTCGATCACCGGCACGCTGCCGTTCGGGTTCAGCGCCAGGAACGCCGCGGTCCGCGTCTCGGGCGAACGGGGGGCATAGTCCAGATGGTCGTAGGCCAGGCCGAGTTCCTTGACCATCCACAGCGTCCTGCTCGCGCGTGAGCGAGCGGAGCCATAAATTTTCAGCATGGGGCGTTCTCCCGCAATAAAACGGGCGTCAGTGTGCCGGCCCGTGGCGGATGCGTCCACCCCGGGGTCTTTGGCGCCGGCCGGGGAACCGGCTAGCGCGCTGTCCGGCTGACCGTAAACGGTCAGCGCGCGCTATCTTATACCAACGGCCCTAACCAC
>CAYZKM010000552.1:0-3652 GCA_964478525.1 uncultured Bifidobacterium sp. | reverse complement strand
TTCGCTGATGCAGAGCCCCGATGCACCTATATCGTGTGAGAAATCCGGGCTAGCGCGCTTTCCGGCTGACCGTAAACGGTCAGCGCGCGCTATCTTATTGTTTGATCACATGATTCACCCGCTGCCACGATTCCGCTCAGCGGGATCATGCTCTAGCCTTTGGTGACTTCCGCAGTACGGCCGAGTACTTCCTCATCGCAAACCACGGCGACGACGTCGTCCATGGTCTTCTGCCGCCTCTGCGCCTCGGCGTGCTCGTCATCGGACGGCCCAGCGGGTGGCGCGGCTGTCGGGGCGTTGGCGTAGTATTTCAGGAAGAGCCGCATGACATGGTTGACGCCCGCTTCCGTGACAGACCGCAGGTCTTCGGCAAAATAGGAACCTCGCCCGAAATTCCCGGTGATGATTTCGTACGACGGGAAATAGGCGATCGCGGAATCGGACTGCGCGATTTCCTCGGCCGCCACACGCAGGACCGATTTCGAATATGTGGTCGATGCCAGGACGCTCTGATCGATCGCGGTTGCGATCAAAGGCACCGGCGAAACGGTCAGCACCACCCGGCAGGACGGGTTCTTCGATCGGACATAGCGGATCGCTTCCCGCAGGTCCGCCGTCACGTCGGCCACGGAAAGGTTCGAAAACAGGAACCGGTCTTCATCGAATGTGCCGCCGGCAACGCCCGGGCACACCGGGAACACAGCGCCATCGCGCCGGTCGATCCACGTCTCGGTCAGGCCAAGCGTGAAGACAAGAACATCGAGTTTCTCGACCATATGCCGGATGGCCGCGAAATGGGCCTGCCGGTCCGCCCTCATGTCGTGGACGGACACAAAACCTTCCGGCTGAATCTGCGGCCTGAACGGATCGATGATCGATCTATCCTTGGCTTCCCACGCATCTTCAAGCGGTTCGAATACGCCATATGCGCGTTGGATGGTCTGAAGCAGTTGGCGGGTCGTATAGAGATTGCCGTAGCGGGCGGTGAATACGCCGTAATTGTAGTGGGCAGCAAGGTCCGGGGGAACGATGGGATTGGCTGTCTCGGTGACGAAATAGTTGAAACCAGCACCTTTCAGATGGCGCGCGATGTGCTGGGCGAAGCAGCTTCCGGCGGTCGCCACACGATCCTCGGGCTTGATGTTGAACTTGGCGCGGACAACCGGGTCGACGTCAGACGGCGGGACGCTGGCAATCGACTGCTTCCAGAGTTGATGCGTGCCGATGCCGACATAGGGGTGCCTAGCCACGTGAGCACGCCTCCTGCATCGACGAAATGATGTGCTGGACCTGCCGCAGCACGAGAGCCCCATATCGGGCGTTGCCGTGAAATTCGTCCGAGATCAACTTGGGATCAATGAATTGATCGTCCTGGAACGCCTCGGGCGGCGGCGGATAGAACGGAATTCCGTGGCGACCGTACATATCCTTCATCGCCGCGACGTGAACATACCACGTCTTCCATCGCCATTGTGCGTCGGGCACGCCATGCTGCTGTATCGAATCCCGCATCGCCTCGTTGTTGCGCAACACCGCGATGATCCTGCCGTTATCGCCCGAGACCGGCGGCGGACCGATGGCGATGACCGGACTGGTGAAATTCCCCTCGATGCGAGAAATGAAATCGTCGATGTGCAAGAACCTGCGGGCAACCGTGGACAGCATCAATCGATAGGGTACGTAGTCGCCGTGCATCGCTCGTACGAACTCACGGTCGGGCGTGCAAAAATCATAAGGCCGCAAGGGCGTGCGGAAGCCCTGCGCAGCTGCCTGCTGGCCTTCCAGCATCAACACGATGAAATCCGGCTTTTCTTGCGCGAGCAGGGCCTCCACTTCCGGATCGAGCACCCGGTTATAGATCGTCCGTCCGCCTTCCTGCACCATGTAGGGGATTTCGGTACGCAGGAGTTGAAGCGCCACCAAGTCAAAGGGCCGGGACTCGTCGTCCCGTATCTTGTTGAAGGCTTCGGCCGTGCACCCGAGATGACTGTGTCCGATGAACACCACCTTCGGCCGGGTCCTGACGACTGCCACCGGGCTCTGCGGTTCGGTGACCCGAGCCGGAAGGTCCTGGTGCGGTTGTTGCACGATCGGAGCGACATCCGGGACCGGAGGTTCCTGGACCTGGAATGGAGGTGGGGCCGTGTTCACGGATTCTGCCGCCACCACCGGTGTCGGCTCATGGGGGACAGGTGCGGACAGCACAGTTGCCGGCACATGATCGAACAGGCTGCGCACCGGCGGCTTCTCTGATGAGGGGCTGGTGCGATCAGCCTCACGCTTGGCAATGCCCAGAACACGACGCACCCAGGAAGCCATCGCCGCCTCTTCGTCATAATTTTGTATTGATAACGTCAAGTATCTTTGGAAAATAAACTATCCGCTTATAACGTTACCCTCTGGCGGGCTGTCCCGTCAACAATACAGCCGCCTTCCCTCTACCCCGCCCCCACGACCATCCCATGCCTCTCTTCGCTCGGCAGGCACAGCGCGGCGGCAGCCGGGGCGACGCTGGCGGGTGTCGGCAGCGTGCTCCGTTCGATGCCGGGAAACGCCTGGGTCCGCAGCCGCGTTCCCACCACGCCGGGATCGAACAGATTGACCCGCACGCGGGTGGTTGCGACCTCGTGCGCCCAGGTCAGCACCAGATGCTCCATCCCCGCCTTGGTCGCGCCATAGGCACCCCAGTACGCCAGCGGCGCGCGGGCACGCGCATCGGTCAGGAACACCGCCCGCCCGGCCTGCGCCTGGCGCAGCACGGGATCGCAGGTGCGGATCAGCCGCCAGGTCGCGGTCATGTTCACACCCACCACGTCGGCCCAGTCGTTCGGCTGGATATGGCCGACCGGCGTCAGCTTCCCCAGCACGCCGGCATTGTGCACCAGCACGTCCAGCCGCCCGAACCGCTGATAGATCGACGGCCCGATGGCATCGATCGCCGCATCCTCGCGCAGGTCCATCGCCAGCAGCGTCGCGCTGCCGCCAACCGAACGGATGGCGTCGTCGGTTTCCTCCAGCCCGCCCTGGGTGCGGGCGGTCAGGACCAGATGCGCACCCAGCCGGCCGAGTTCGACGGCAATCGCCGCGCCAATGCCGCGGCTGGCGCCGGTGACCAGCGCCACCGCGCCGTCAAGCGGTCGGGACATCAGTGCGTTTCGGCAAGCAGGCTGAGCTGCCGGTCGCCATTATCCGCCTGGTCCGGCAGCGCGATCGGATAATCACCGGTGAAGCAGGCATCGCAGTAATGCGGTTCGGCGGCGTCGCGCCCCTGCTTGCCCAGCGCGCGATACAGCCCGTCCAAGGAGATGAAGGCCAGGCTGTCGACGCCGATCAGCGCGGCCATCTCCTCGACCGTATGCTTGGCGGCCAGCAACTGGCTGCGCTCGGGCGTATCGATGCCATAGAAGCAGGAATGCGTCGTGGGCGGTGACGAGATGCGCATATGCACCTCCTTGGCGCCGGCGGCGCGCACCATCTCCACGATCTTGCGGCTGGTGGTGCCGCGCACGATGGAATCGTCCACCAGCACCACGCGCCGGCCTTCCAGCAGCGGGCGGTTGGCGCTGTGCTTCAGCTTCACGCCCAGGTGGCGGATGCTGTCGGTCGGCTCGATGAAGGTGCGGCCGACATAGTGGTTGCGGATGATGCCGAG
>CAYZKM010000551.1:0-3657 GCA_964478525.1 uncultured Bifidobacterium sp. | reverse complement strand
CATCGACGCGGGCATAGCCGTCGGCCATGTGCGCCCCGCCAAGCTCGCCTCGGGCCATCAGGAAGCGGATCGTGTTGCGCCGCCCGATCGCGTCCAGCATCGGGATGTTGTGCACCGAGGCGATGCCGAACGCATTGGTCACGCCGCAGGCGGCCAGGAATTCGGCGACGAGATCGGCAACGGTGTAGTCGGCTGGCATCTTGCGTGGTCTCCCCCTTGATGGCCTGGAAGCTGGAACAGGACCCGTGACTCGTCAACGTCCCGGGTTCATGCTCGCACCAGGAGAAAGCCCGCGATGAACGACATGGCCCATGCCCCCGTGACAGCCCGCCCGACCGGCCGGCAGGCTGCGCAACACCGCCACGGCGGATGGGTGCCGCCGCACGGGCTGATGGCACCGCGCCGCGTCCAGGCCGGCCGCCGGACGCCGTCGGACCCGGCGGACTGACCCAGGCCCGATGCACGCGATCGGCCTGAGCGGGGAAACCGACTGGCAGGGCTGGCGGCGCGCGACCCGGGCGCTGGTGATGGCCGGCGTGGAACCGGCCGACGTGACCTGGTCGATCGGCGAACCGGCCCCCCTGCCCGAGGCCGCCGGCCAGTTCACCATCGCCCGCGCCCTGGTCGACCTGGCCGGCCTGGCGATCCAGGCACGGGAACCCGAGCGGTTCGGCGTGCTGTACAGCCTGATCTGGCGAGCCAGCCAGGGCGAGCGCGTGCTGGACATGCCCGACGACCCCGATCTGCGCCTGGTCCGCGCCTGGGCCTATGCCGTCCGCGCCGATGCCCATCGCATGCGGACCCATCTGCGCTTCCTGCGGACCTCGGACCGGCTGCTGGGCTGGTACGCCCCGGCACATTTCGTGCTGGACGCCAATGCCCAGCTGATCGCCCGCCGCTTCCCCGACCAGCCCTGGTCGATCGTCACACCCGATGCCTCGGCCCATTGGGACCGGACGTCGTTGCGGTTCGGCACCGGGCTGCGCGGCGTCGAGGATGACGAGACCCTGGCCGCCTGGTGGGACGCCCATGCCATCGCCATCCTGGCCGAGTCCCGCCCCGGCTGCTCGGCGCCCGAGGCCGAGGCGCTGGACGAGGCGCCGCGCCCGCCCGACCGCCCCGCCATCGGCCCCGTGGTGCTGCCCGCCGCACCGGAACCCGACCTGGCCCGCGCCGCCCGCGACGCGCGCACCTGCCGGCGCTGCCATCTGTGGGAAGCGCCCTCGCAGACCGTGTTCGGCGAGGGGCCGGCGAACGCGCGGGTGATGTTCGTGGGCGAGCAGCCCGGCGATCAGGAGGACATCATCGGCCGCCCCTTCGTCGGGCCGGCCGGGCAGATGCTGGACCGGGCTCTGGAGGAGGCGGGCCTGGATCGGCGCGCGATCTACATCACCAACGCGGTGAAGCACTTCAAGTTCTCCCCCCGCGGGCGGCGGCGCATCCACGAATCGCCCAGCCCCGAGGAGATCCAGGTCTGCCGCTTCTGGCTGGATATCGAGCGGGTGCGGATGCGCCCGAGCCTGCTGGTGCTGATGGGCGGCAGCGGGGCGCGGGCGGTGCTGGGCCGGCCGGTCGCCGTCACGCGGGAACGGGGGCGGGCGTTCCGGCTGGAGGATGGGCAGATGGTGTTCATCACGATCCACCCATCCTTCCTGCTGCGCATCCCCGACGAGGCCGGGAAGGCACGCGAATACGCCGCCTTCGTGCGCGACCTGGCCGCGGTGCGGGACCTGCTGGGCGGGATGGACACGGCGTAGGCGCCCATGGTCGCCCATCTTGCCCGCCCGGCGCCGGCGCCGCACAGTGGGGCGTCACCCGTTGGGAGGAACAACCGTGATCTACGAACTGCGGATCTATGAATGCGTTCCGGGCCGGCTGCCGGACCTGAACAAGCGTTTCGATACCATCACGCTGAAGCTGTGGGACAAGCACGGCATCAAGCAGGCCGGCTTCTGGACCACCATCATCGGCGAGTCGAACCAGACCCTGTACTACATGCTGGCCTGGGACTCCCTGGCGGACCGCGAGAAGAAGTGGAACGCGTTCGGTGCCGATCCGGAATGGCTGGCGGCGCGCGCGCAGACCGAGGCGAACGGCGCGATCGTTGCCAATGTAAAGAACTTCATCCTTGGCCCGACGCCGTACTCGTCGGTGAAGTAGGCCCGGACACCGCCTGGGGATCGGCCCCCAGGCGGTCTTTCCGTGTCACGGCCGCCAGACCGTTCCGGATACGGACCGGTACGGAGCCGGACCGTACCCCGCCGGCGCCGGTCAGGCGGCGGGCTTCTTGCGCATCAGCGCCTGGCGCTTGCAGATCGCCACCATCTCCTGCCGCTGGTTCCAGCACGTATGCTCGAACTCCACGATCCCCACATCCGGGCGCGAGCGGCTTTCCCGCATCGCCAGCACCTTGGTGCGAGACCGCAACGTATCGCCGGCGAACACCGGCTTGGGGAACCGCACCTCGGTGAAGCCCAGGTTGCCGACCGTGGTGCCGATCGTGGTGTCGTTCACCGACACGCCCACCATCAGGCCCAGCGTGAAGATCGAGTTCACCAGCGGCTTGCCGAACTCGGTCTTCGCGGCGAACTCGGCGTCCAGATGCAGCGGCTGGACATTCATCGTCATGGTGGTGAACAGCATGTTGTCGGCCTCGGTCACCGTGCGGGTCCACGGATGGTCGAACTCCTGGCCGACGTGAAATTCCTCGTAGTACAGCCCTGCCATGATGGCGTTCCCCCTCAGCGTGTCGATCCGCCGAGCCTAGCGCATGATCCCGCTGAGCGGAACCGTGGCAGCGGGTGAATCATGCGATCAAACAATAAGATAGCGCGCGCTGACCGCTTACGGTCAGCCGGAAAGCGCGGCTAGCGCATGATCCCGCTGAGCGGAACCGTGGCAGCGGGTGAATCATGTGATCAAACAATGGGCTGGCGCCACCGCCTAGGCCGCCAGCTTGTCGGACCGGTGGTCCTTCACGTCGCGGAAAACCAGGTTCGGCGCCATCTCCTCGGCCCGGCGCATCATGAACGCGGAGGATGCCAGGAACACCGGGTCGCCATCGACGTCATCCGCCATCCCGTTCCGGTTCCCCACGACGAATCTGTCCAGATCCGCTCGGCTTTTCGCCGTAACCCAGCGCGCGACGTTGAACGGCGACGGCTCGAACCCGATGGGCACGCCGTACTCGGCGGCCAGGCGGGATTGCAGCACGTCCAGCTGCAAGGTGCCGACCACGCCGACCAGCGGCGCCGATCCGTCCTGCGGGCGGAACAATTGCACCACGCCCTCCTCGGCCAGCTCCACCAGCGCCTGGCGCAGCTTCTTCGACTTCATCATGTCGTCCAGCCGGACGCGGCGCAGGATCTCCGGCGCGAAATAGGGCACGCCGATGAACTGCACGTCCTCCCCCTCGGTCAGGGTGTCGCCGATGCGCAGCGTGCCGTGGTTGGGAATGCCGACCACGTCGCCGGCGAACGCCTCGTCGGCGATCTCACGCTCCCGCGCGAAGAAGAATTGCGGCGCGTGCAGCGGGATCGACTTGCCGGTCCGCACCTGCTTCAGCCGCATGCCCCGCGTCAGCCGGCCCGAGCACACCCGGGCGAAGGCGATGCGGTCGCGGTGGTTGGGGTCCATGTTCGCCTGGATCTTGAACAC
>CAYZKM010000550.1:0-3676 GCA_964478525.1 uncultured Bifidobacterium sp. | reverse complement strand
CCCACGGCAGGGGGGAGAAGGTGAACCGGACGGAAAACCGCTTCGACCAGGCGGGGTCCGCCAGATATTTCCCGAACAGCGTGTTGTCATGGGCGATCAGCGCGCATTGGCCGAAATTCAGCGCGTCCATCAGCGCCCCGATGGTCTCGAATGTCAGGATGCGGACATGGCGCTGCACGAACAGGATGTTGAAGCTGGCACCGATCGGCAGGCAGGCGACCCGGCCGGCCTGCAGGTCGGACCAGTCCGACACCGTGCTGTCGCGCGCGCCGACCACAGCCGTGCGGGATTCGAAATAATGTGGCCGGACGAACAGCGCGTGCGGGTCACGCTGTTCGGTGTGGCCCATCGTTGCGATCACGACGTCGACGGCGCGGGATGCCAGTGATGGGATGCGGCTGCGCGCGTCCACTGCGACCGGCAGCAGGTCGACGCCCAGGAACGCGGCGATCCGGCGCGCGATCGCGACCTCGAATCCGTCGAAATTCCCCTGCGGGTCGCGGGCCGAGAAGCCGGGATAGTCAACCCGCAGCCCCACCCGCAGCGTGCCGCGGCACAGCACACGGGCCAGGACCTCGGGCTTCTCGGAACAGGGGGGCGCGGTGTCGCGGCGCGCATCCTCCAGTATCCGCGCGGCCTGCGCCTGCGCGATCCGCGCATCCGGCCCACGCTCGGCCCATGCGAGCGTGGGCGGCATCAGGCAGGCAACGATCACCAGCAGGTGCGCCAGGTCAGGCAGCGCCGTTCGGACGGATTTCCAGAATCTCGACATCGATGAAGTCATAGGGTCCGATCCGCGTCACCCCGGTATTGGCCCGGTTGCGGATGCTGGGGTTGAGCAGCCCCGCCTTTTGCGGATGCAGCAGGACCGAGGTGGCGGCGACGGCGCGGGCGGCCAGGCCAGTGCTGGCGAGCAGGGCGTCGGTCCGCTCGCGGCCCAGGAAGACGTTGTGCGCGATCAGCGCCGCCCCGGTATCGCGCAGATGGGCACGCAGCCCGGCCAGGAACGGGTCCATGAACTGCCGCCCGTCGGCGCCCGCGCTGCTCCAGTACGGCGTGTGTTCGGGGTCGGCAGGCTCGGTTGCGGCGAATTGCGGCAGGTTTGCCGCGACCACGCCGAACCGTTCGTCTCCGACCGGTTCCCACAGCGAGCCCTGGTAGAGCGTGCTGCGGGCCAGCAGGTCGATCTGTTGCAGCAGCACGCGGGTTGCGCCGATGGCGTCGGGGTCGATGTCGACCCCGACCAGGCGCGCGCAGCCCAGGCGGCCGAGCGTGGCGAGAACGATGCCGCTGCCGAGGCCCATGTCGAGGCCGCTGGTTCGGTCGAGCCGATCGGCATGACGCTGCAACGCCTGCATCAACAGCCCGGTATGGCCGCTGGGGCGGAACGGGTCCGGTGTTGGCTGGGCCGGATCGGAGCGTGGGGGCAGCGTGGATTTCCTGCGTCGGGGCGGGCGGGACGTGTCAGGATGTAACCTAAGCAGGATCGGCGCGCGGGCAAAGGCCTGTTTCGCATGCGGCGAACCGGTGGCACATCACCCCCGGCTCGTGCCAGAAGACTGCCTGCCCGAATTCGGAGTCCATCCCACGCCATGACTGAATCCCGTCCGATGATCAGGCTGCGCGGCGTGCGCAAGCGGTTCGGGTCCAAGGTGGTGCTGGATGGCGTCGACCTGGACGTGATGCCCAACACCTCGCTGGTGGTCATCGGCGGGTCGGGCTCGGGCAAATCGGTGCTGCTGAAATGCATTCTCGGCCTGCTGGAACCCGATTCCGGCGTGATCGAGATCGACGGCCAGGATCTCCTGACGCTCCCTTCCGCCGAACGCGCTCGGCTGCGGGCGCGCATCGGCATGCTGTTCCAGAACGGCGCGCTGTTCGACAGCCTGCCGGTGTGGGAGAACGTGACCTTCGGGCTGCTGGCGCAACGCAAGGTCACGCGCGCGCAGGCGCGGGACACGGCGTCGGAGTTCCTGGCACAGGTCGGCCTGGCCGAGACGGTGGGCGCGCTGTCGCCGGCGGAACTCTCGGGCGGCATGCAGAAGCGCGTGGCCCTGGCCCGCGCCATCGCCGCGCGGCCCGATATCCTGTTCTTCGACGAACCCACCACGGGCCTGGACCCGATCATGGGCGCGGTGATCGACGGGCTGATCGTGGATTGTGTCCGCCGCCTGGGCAGCACCGCGGTGGCGATCACCCATGACATGGCGAGTGCGCGCCAGATCGGCGATACGGCGGCGATGATCCACAAGGGGCGGATCATCTGGACTGGCCCGGCCAGCGCCTTGCTGGACAGCGGCAACCCGATGGTCGACCAGTTCACCCACGGCCGGCGCGAAGGGCCGATCCAGATGGAACTGCGCCAATGATGCCCCGCCTGTTCCTTGCCGTGTTGCTCGCGGTCCTGGCCGCGGCGCCGGCGCGGGCGGCCAATGATGCGGCGGAGCAGTTGGTGGGCCTGTTCCTGCAGGGGTGTCTGCCGTTTGCCGGAGATCCCGGCGGCCTGCGCAAATGGGCATCGCAGGTGAAGCTGCCGGTCGTGCCCGATCCGGGACGCGCGATATTCCTCAATGGCGCGCCGGGCCAGGTGTTCGACGCGACGAACGCATCCGGCAAGTTCGTCGTGGTGTCCTCGGATGACGGGCTATGTTCCTGCGTGGCCGAGGCGGTGACCGGCGAGAGGCTGACCGCGGCGCTGGAAGCCACGCTGCGCCAGGCCGGCGTGGCGTACCGCAAGGTGATCGAGCGGGACGACAAGCGCGCGCCCGATCTGCACTACCGCGAATACCTCGCCACGCTGGCTGGCCGGAACTGGCGCATCCTGCAGGCGAGCGTGCGCGACCCCAAGGGCGGGCACGCGATGCTGACCGCCGGCACCGAGAAATAGCGCCCTACGGCGGGCGCCGCGTGCCGAACAGGTAGCAATCCCCGGCCTGGTCCAGCGGAATCTCCGCGTGGTTGCGCGCGACGGGACGGTGGAGCCAGGCCTGGCGATCCGCCGAGCGGGCGGCGAGTCCGGTGAAATAGGCGCGGTTGTCATTGCCCTCGAACGTCGCCTGGTAGGCCAGCAGGACCCGCCCGACCTTGGGGTGGGACAGGAACGGCTCGATCCTGGCGCGCAGCGGCAACGGCATCTCGCTCATGGCCCAGGTCGAGATCATCGATGCCGGCTTTCCGGCATGGCAGTCCAGCAGCGCGGCGACATCCTCGATCGTGCTGCAGGTTCGGACCTGGCAATCATCGGTGGTGCCGGCCCTGATGCCGTGCAGGCCGAGATAATAGGTCTGCAGCGCCAGGATATGCGGCAGGTCGAAGATGATGTAGCGCCCGCGGAAGCCCAGCGCGTGGATCAGGCGGCACATCGACCCGTAGCCGCCGCCGAATTCGATCACGCAGTCGGTGTCCTGGAACGCCTGCCCGGTCCCGGCCCGATAGTGGAACAGATGGGTGGCGTGCTCGACCGCCATCGCGTTGGTCGACAGCATCGGCAGGAAGGGAGGCGGATGCCCGACCTGGCGATGGCGAAGCGCGGGTGCCCAGATACGGCGCCAATCGGGGCTGCGGCGCAGCATCCACCAATCGGCGAAGATGCTGATGGTCGCGCCATGGACCATCGTTTCCCGGATCGGTGGCCACCGCATGAAGAACATCGGGTCGCCGCCGCGCGCCAGGTCCG
>CAYZKM010000549.1:0-3683 GCA_964478525.1 uncultured Bifidobacterium sp. | reverse complement strand
GGTGATATAGGCCGCGATGAAGTCCGGCTGCAGACGGTCTCCGGCGTTGGTGAGCTGTGGTGCCGACATGCCGCCCTTGCCACCCTCTCCCTGATGGCAGGCTGAACACCCGCGCAACTTGTTGAACGCCAGGCTGCCCAGCCGCACCCCGGACATATCGCCCGAGAAACCACCCTTCGGCACAAGGTCCGGCGGTCCCTTTCGCTGCATCAGGCTCTGCGCCGCGTCGACGGCTTCGGCCTTCGGCAGCGCCGGATGCGGCTGCACCTGCGAGAGGTCCGGCTCGTCGTGGTCCGGTCCGGTCTTGACTGTCTTGAAGAAAGAATAGCCCGCGGGTCGTATCGGCTTCGGATTCTGCAGCCAGGCAACCAGCCAGTCTTCATTGAACTTGTCGCCGGCATACCACAGATCGGGTCCACGGCGTGACCAGATGCGTTCCAGCGAGGTTTCCGCCGGGCGTGTCAGGGCATGACAGGAACCGCAGCGCCCGTCGAGGGCGAACGCACCGGCTGCCCCGTTGGTCTGCCACAGCATCGCCGACGCCAGGACGGCCAAGGTCCAGAGTCGTTTCATGGTTCGCTCCTATGGCGCCGGTTCACCCTTGACGGCAACACTTTCGTATAGACCGAGAGGCTTTTTCAGGGACTCCTCGTAATAGAAGTCCGGCACGAAGACCTTGTTCCGCCATGCGTAGGGCGCGTACGACTTGGCGTCGATCTCGACATATTCTATCGAGGTCATGATCCCACCCATCGGGGACTTGCCGTTCATCGTGTGGCGATCGACATGGTCGTGCACCATCCAGATCCCCGGGTTGTCCGCCCGCAGCAGCAGGTCGTAACGCTCCCCCGGTCCGACCAGGACCGTATCGGCGGAAATCGGTGCCGGCAGGGGATGGCCGTCCTTCGCATAGATCTTGAAGACATGGCCGTGAATGTGGATCGAATGGACTTCGTCGCCGGCGCCGAACAGGCGAAGGCGCACGACATCGCCGAGCTTCACCCGAATCGGCTGCGTGTCCGGAAAGGACTTGCCGTTGATGGTGAAGAAGTCGGGATCGTCGCCAGGCAGCCCGCCCTGGCCCGGCTTGTCCGCCCAGTTCGATACCCAACTGGACAACATCAGGACGTAGTCCTTGGTGACCTCACGTTCCGCCGGCGGCGGGTTCTTCGGCACGATGATGAAAGGCCCCCACATACCGCGTAGGGCGACGTGTTCGTTCACGTTGACATGGCAATGATACCACATCGTGCCAGGCGGGTCGGCGATGAAACGATAGGTGAAGGTTTCACCCGGTGCGATCGCGCGCTGCGTCGCGTCCGGCACGCCGTCCATCTGCCATGTGCCTCTCTGCAACAGGCCGTGCCAGTGGATGGTATGCGGCAGCGTGGTCTGATTTTCGACCGCGATCGTCACCTCGTCGCCTTCCTGCACGTGGATCAGCGGGCCGGGTGTCTGCCCGTTGAAGGCAAAGACGTGGAAGGTCTGCTTGTCGACAAGTGTCAGGATCGTGTCCTCGATCGTCAGAGCAAACTTGTGCGACTGGCCCGCTTGCGTTGGCGTGGGTGCTGGCTGACCCGCGGCTGACTGTGCGACGGCCAACGAACCCGCAGCGGTCGCAAGCGCGCCTGCTCCAAAGATCCGCCTGCCGAAATTTGGCGCTCCCGATCTCAGACTCATGCCTGCGTTCTTTCACCGTGATTCCGATGCCGAGGGGCGGAGTGGGTCTGCCCTCTTAAACAGGCATATAATATGCACCTTATAGTGTCAAGGGCTCCGGCGGGCCGAAAGGTGCGGTGGCGTATCGAACTGATGTAGAAGCACGCCGCGTGTGATATGACCCGCTAATCCGAACGCCCGTGGTGGCGGAGTGGTTGCGAACCGCCGTCATCATGATCTATAAGATATACTGAATATGGACCTTATAGGCAATCACCCGGACTGATACGGCATCCTGACGAAGGGCTTCTGGTGACATGCGCATGGCAAGGCTGGATGTTCGTGACATGGTCTCTCGGTATCTTGGATATCGGCTGGCAATCTTCGCCGTCGCCATCGTGCTGCTTGGCACGGCGGGCGCCCTGTTCCTGTTGCGCGTCGCACCACTGACCACGCATGTCCTGAACGCCGAAATAAACAGCTCGGCGACGAAGCGGCCCGTCGCCGTCGATGGATTCGCCGCCTTGCCACTGTTGCTGGAACAGCCGACCAATGGTCAGCGCGCCGGCATTCTCGGTGCGTCCCTGCTGCAGGCCGGATTGCCCGGCTTCGGCGTGCCGTTGCTGACACGGGCCATGACAGACCATCCACAGTACGCGCCGTTCCGCCTGGCGCTGGCGGAGGCAATGATCCTGTCGCATCGCGGCCAGGTGACGTCAGCGGCGAAAGCGCTGATCGATGACGCGTTGACCGACGATCCCAACGACGTCATCGCCCGATATTATCATGCCCTGTGGCTGTTGCAGAATGGCAGGCCGAAGCAGGCCTTGGTCCTGTGGGTCGGGCTGATGCGCACCGTCGGCAGCGATCCGTTGTGGTACGCGCGCCTGTGGGATGTGATGCCGGAAGCAGCCGAGCAGACGAATGTCAGCCCGCTTGCGCTGCAGGCGCTGTGTGTTGCGGGCATGTAGCGGCGCGGCGTCAATCACTGCCGGCCCTGGCCAGGCCGATCCGATCTACCCGATCGCGGGGGCAGGACGCGCAGCCAGCCAGTCCCGCACCGCGCGTTCCGCCTCCTCCAGCAGGCGCAGCAGCGTATCGATCTCGGCCGCCTCGGGTTCCACCGTCTCGGTGATGTGCTGCAGGTGCCGAGCGGCCTCCGACAGCCGCGTCAGGCCGATCGCCGCGGCGACGCCGGCCAGGGCATGGGCGCCGCGGCGCACCGTGGCACTGTCCCCGGCCGCGAAACCCCGGCGCAGCATCACGCCATGCGGTGGCGCATCCTCCAGGAACAATGCCATCGCATCACGCACGCCGTCCGCGCCGATCGCCCCATCCAGCGCCACCAGGACGGCCGCATCCAGGATCGGTCCGGCGCCCGCGGCGGGGTGGCGCGCGACGGCGGCCAGGGCCTCGGCCAGGCGCTCCCGCCGGACCGGCTTGGTCATGAACCCGTCCATCCCGGCCGCGCGGCACGCGGCCTCGCCCTGCGCCGACGAATTGGCCGTCAGCCCCAGGATCGGCGTCGCGTTGCCCGGGGCCGGCCCGGCACGGATCGCCCGGGTGGCGGCCAGGCCGTCGAGTTCCGGCATCATCATGTCCATCAGCACCGCGTCATAGCGCTGCCGCCCGATCGCCGCGATCGCCGCCGCCCCGTCCGCCACCGCATCCACCGTATGTCCCATCGCCGCGATCATCCGCGTGGCGACCAGGCGATTGGTGGCGTTGTCGTCGGCCAGCAGGACGTGCAGCGCGCCTGGGCCAGCCGCCGGCGCCGGCTTTCCGGCCGGTGCGACCGCGACGGGATCGGCGGGCTTCAGCCAGATATCGAAGCGGAACGTGCTGCCGGCCGCTTCCTGGCTGTCGACCGTGATGGCGCCGTCCATCAGCGTCACCAGTTCCTTGCACACCGCCAGGCCCAGCCCGGTGCCGCCGAAGCGGCGCCCGATCGATCCGTCGCCCTGGGTGAATGCCTCGAACAGCGTCGGCTGCTTGTGCGGGGGGATGCCGATCCCGGTATCGCT
>CAYZKM010000548.1:0-3697 GCA_964478525.1 uncultured Bifidobacterium sp. | reverse complement strand
TCTGGTACGACACCGCCGGCGAGGTCGACGTGGTGATCTCGGGCATCGGCACCGGGGGCACGCTGACCGGCATCGCGCAGGCGCTGAAGTCGCGCCGCCCGGGCCTGAAGATGATCGCGCTGGAACCGACGCTCAGTCCCGTGCTGTCGGGCGGCAGCCCGGCGCCGCACCCGATCCAGGGCCTCGGTGCCGGCTTCATCCCCTCGGTGCTGGACACCAAGGAGATCGACGAGATCATCCAGGTGGCCCCGCCCGATGCGCTGGCCGCGTCCCGCCGGCTGGCCCGGACGGAAGGCATTCCGGCCGGCATCTCCTCGGGCGCGGCGGTGCATGCGGCGATCCAGGTGGCGAAGCGGCCCGAGATGGCGGGCAAGCGGATCGTCGTGATCATCCCCTCGTTCGCCGAACGCTATATCACGTCCGTGCTGTTCGACGGCATCGGCTAGGGCGCTTTCCGGCTGACCGTAACCGGTCAGCGCGCCCTATCTCGTTGTTTGATCGCATGATCGACACGCTGCCACGATTCCGCTCAGCGTGATCATGCTCTAGGCTGCCCAACCCCTCCGCCAGAGAGGGGTGGTCGCGCGGGGGGACAGATGACGGGCACGGGACCATATCCCGTGCCCGAACCGGCGCCGCCGCCCAGCGCGGCGGGCCTTGTCCGAACGGAGTTGACCGATGCGCCAGGATGTCCCCACCCGCATGCGCCAGGATGCCCCGACCCGCAGGGCCGTGCTGGCGGGGGTGGCCGCTGCCACCGCCCTGGCCGCCCCCGCCCTGACGTTTCCCGCGATGGCGGCCGATGCGGCGATCCTGAACGTGTCGTATGATCCGACGCGGGAGCTGTATCGCGAATTCAACCGCGCCTTTGCCGCCGCCTGGCAGGGCCGCACCGGCGACCGCGTCACCGTCAGCCAGTCGCATGGCGGGTCGGGATCGCAGGCGCGGGCGGTGCTGGACGGGCTGGAAGCCGATGTCGTCACGCTGGCCCTGGGTGCCGATATCGACGCGCTGGCCCGCCGCGGGCTGCTGGGGACCGACTGGCAGACGAAGCTGCCGGCCAACGCCTCCCCCTATACCAGCACCGTCGTCTTCCTGGTGCGCAAGGGCAACCCCAAGGCGGTTCGCGACTGGCCCGACCTGCTGAAGCCCGGCCTTGGGGTGATCACCCCGAACCCCAAGACCTCGGGCGGGGCGCGGTGGAACTTCCTGGCCGCGGTTGCCTGGGCGCAGCGCCAGGCCGGCGCCACCGAGGCCACGGTCGAGGCGTTCATGACCGCGCTGTTCCGCCAGGTGCCGGTGCTGGATACCGGTGCGCGCGGCGCGACCACCAGCTTTGCCCAGCGCGGGCTGGGCGATGTGCTGCTGGCGTGGGAAAACGAGGCGTGGCTGGTGCGCAAGGAATTCGGTGCCACGGATTACGAGATTGTTTACCCGTCGCTGAGTATCCTGGCCGAACCGCCGGTCGCGGTGGTCGACAAGGTGGTGGCCCGCAAGGGCACCCGCGCGGTGGCACAGGCGTATCTGGACCATCTGTATTCCAAGGAGGGGCAGGCGATCGTGGCGAAGAATTTCTACCGGCCGACCGACCCCGAGATCGCCGCCGCCAATGCCGAACGCTTCCCGAAGCTCGCGATGGTCACGATCCGCGATTTCGGTGGGTGGGACGACGCGCAGGCCCGCTACTTCGCCGATGGCGGCCTGTTCGACCGCATTTTCCTGCAGCGCCGTTGATGCTGGCGCCACACCGCTCGCCGCTGCCGGGGTTCGGGCTGACCCTGGGCATCACCCTGGCCTGGCTGTCGATGATCGTGCTGATCCCGCTGACCGCGCTGGCGCTGCGCCCGTGGGAGCTCGGGCTGGTGGGGGTCTGGAACTCGATCACCGAGACCCGTGTGCTGGCGGCGCTGCGGCTGAGCTTCGGTGCCGCGGCGCTGGCCGCGGCGATCAACGTCCCGCTGGGGCTGCTGGTCGCCTGGGTGATGACGCGCTATCGCTTTCCGTGCCGGGCGCTTGCCGATTCGATGATCGACCTGCCGCTGGCGCTGCCGACGGCGGTGGCCGGCATTGCCCTGACCGCGCTGTTCTCGCCCAAGGGATGGGTGGGCGCGATCCTTGCTCCGCTGGGGGTGAAGGTGGCCTACACGCCGCTGGGCGTGCTGATCGCGATGGCCTTCGTCGGGCTGCCCTTCGTGGTGCGCACGCTGGAACCGGTGATCATGGACCTGCCGGCCGAGGCCGAGGAAGCCGCCGCCACGCTGGGCGCCACCCGCGCGCAGGTGCTGTGGCGGGTGGTGCTGCCGGCGCTGGGTCCGGCGCTGCTGGCCGGCTTCGGCGCCGCGCTGGCCCGCGGGGTGGGGGAGTACGGGTCGGTGATCTTCATCGCCGGCAACATGCCGATGATCAGCGAGATCGCGCCTTTGCTGATCGTGATCCGGCTGGAGCAGTTCGACTATGCCGGCGCCGCCGCGCTGGGGCTGGTGATGCTGCTGGGCTCGTTCGGCCTGCTGCTGCTTCTGAACCTGTCCCAGCGCCGGATCGGCGGACGCGCGACGTGATCCGACCGGATTTCACGGCGCCGCCCGGTTTGCTATTCGTGGTTTCGATGAACGTTCCGATCCTCTCCCCCATCCGGCGGCGGGCCTGACATGGCGTCGATTGCGATGCGCGTGCGGGCGCGGCGGACCGCGGGGGCAGGCACGCAGCCGCCGCCGAACCCGTGGCTGATCCTGCTGACCCTGGCGCTGATGGCTGCGTTCCTGGTGCTGCCGGTCGTCGTGGTGTTCGCCGAGGCGACGTCGCGCGGCCTGGCCCCGATGCTGGACGCGCTGGCGGAACCCGACGCGCTGGCGGCCATCCGCCTGACCCTGGTGGTGGCGGCGATCAGCGTGCCGCTGAACGGGCTGTGCGGCCTGGCCGCTGCCTGGTGCATCGGCCGCTTCCGCTTCCCCGGGCGCAGCCTGCTGATGACGCTGATCGAGCTGCCGTTTTCGGTCTCGCCGGTGATCTCGGGCCTGGTCTGGGTGCTGCTGTTCGGCGCCAGCGGCTGGTTCGGACCCTGGCTGGCCCAGCACGAGCTGCGCATCGTCTTCGCCCTGCCGGGGCTGATCCTGGCCACCACCTTCGTGACCTTCCCCTTCGTCGCCCGGTCCCTGATCCCGCTGATGCAGGAACAGGGCGCGGCCGAGGAGGAGGCCGCCCTGACCCTGGGCGCGAGCGGCTGGCAGACCTTCTTCCGCGTCACCCTGCCCAATATCCGATGGGCGCTGCTGTATGGCGTGCTGCTGTGCAATGCCCGCGCGATGGGCGAATTCGGCGCGGTCGCCGTCGTGTCGGGCCATGTGCGCGGCCAGACGCTGACCATGCCCCTGTATGTCGAAGCGCTGTTCAACGATTATGACTGGGTCGGTGCGTTCACCGTCGCCGCCGTCCTGTCGCTGCTCGCGGTGCTGACGCTGTGTGTGAAACTGCTGCTGGAGTGGCGAATGGGCCTGCATGGCAAGGCGTTGCTGTGAACCTGGACCTGCGAGACCTGCGCCGGTCCTTCAATGGCATGGCCGCCCTGGACGGCGTTTCCCTTGCGGTCCCCGACGGTGAGTTCCTGGCCCTTCTCGGCCCGTCGGGTTCGGGCAAGACGACGCTGCTGCGCGTGCTGGCGGGGCTGGAGTTCATCGATTCCGGCGACATCCTGTTCGCC
>CAYZKM010000547.1:0-3700 GCA_964478525.1 uncultured Bifidobacterium sp. | reverse complement strand
TGAAGGCCTATGCGGCGCTGGCCACCAGCGCGGCGCGCGGCGCGGTGCGCGACGTCTCGACGGTGCGCCGCCGGTAGGCGTCGCGGTGCCCTCCTCGTCTGGCGAGGGGGGCGGTTGTTGCGGGAAGGTCCCATGGCGGAACCCTTGTTCGCTCCGGTGGATGTCGCCCGGACGGTGCGCCCGGACGGGACCATCCTGCTGCGGTCGCGCGATCCGCTGGCCGACCATGCCCCGCGCATCACCGACTGGCTGTGGCACTGGGCCAGGCATCGGCCGGACCGCCTGTTCGTGGCCGAACGCGGCGCAGGCGGCGGGGCGGATGCGGCGTGGCGGGGCGTGACCTACGCCCAGGCCGCCGACACCGTCCGCCGCATCGCCCAGGCCATGCTGGATCGCGGGCTTGGTCCCGCCCGCCCGGTCGCGGTGCTGTCGGGCAACAGCGTCCGCCATGCCATGGTCGCCCTGGCCGCGCAGGCGATCGGCGTGCCCTATGCCGCGGTCTCCGAGCCCTACAGCCTGCAAAGCGCCGATCTGGGCAAGCTGCGCCATATCCTGGGCAAGCTGCGGCCCGGCCTGCTGTTCGCCGAGGACGCACCGCGATTCGCCCGCGCCCTGGCCGTGCCCGAGGCGGGCCCGGCGGAAGCGGTCTCGGGCGCCGATATCGACACGGCGCTGTCCGCGGCCCCGACCGCGGCGGTGGACCGGGCGGTGGCGGCGGCCGATCCGGACGCGCCGGTGAAGATCCTGTTCACGTCGGGGTCCACCGGCGTGCCCAAGGGCGTGCCGGCGACGCAGCGGATGATGGCGGCGAACCAGCAGATGATCCTGCAGGTCTGGCCGTTCCTGGCACACCAGCCGCCCGAGCTGCTGGATTGGCTGCCCTGGAGCCATGTGTTCGGCTGCAGCCACAACCTGAACATGGTGCTGCGCTTCGGCGGTACGTTCCGCATCGATGCCGGCCGGCCGATGCCCGGCCTGTTCGACACCACCCTGGCCAATCTGCGCGACACCGACTGCACGATCCGCTTCGATGTCCCGCGCGGGCATGGGCTGCTGCTGCCGGCGCTGGAAGCCGATCCCGACCTGGCCCGGCGCGTCTTCTCCCGCCTGCGCGTGCTGTTCACCGCCGGCGCCGCGCTGCCCGAACCGCAGTTCCACCGCCTGCGCGCCCTGGCCGCCGCCCATGCCCCCCGGGCGGTGCCCGTGGTCTCGTCCTGGGGCCTGACCGAGACCGCGCCCGCCGTCACCACCACCCATGGCACGGATATCCAGCCCACCGCCATCGGCACGCCGCTGCCGGGGGCAGAGCTGAAGCTGGTGGCGGCCGATGGCAAGCTGGAGATCAGGGTGCGCGGGCCGATGCTGTTCCCCGGCTATTTGAACGAGCCCGAGGCCAACGCCGAAGCCTTTGACGATGAAGGGTTCTTCCGCACCGGGGATGCCGTCACCTGGATCGACGCCGCCGACCCGAACCAGGGGCTGCGCTTCGACGGGCGGCTGGCCGAGGATTTCAAGCTGCTGTCGGGCACCCGCATCAACGCGCTGGAATTGCGGCTGCGTGTCCTGGCGGCGCTGACCGGCCTGGTGCGCGACGTGGTCGTGGTGGGCGCCGACCGCGACGAGGTCGGGCTGCTGGTGTTCCCCGCCGATCCCTCGGTGGCCTGCACCGATGCCTATCGCGAGGCGGTCCGCGCCGGGCTGGGTCGCGCCAACGCCGCGTCTGGCGGCGGGTCATCGCGGCGCGTGGCGCGGGCCATGATCCTGGCCGATCCGCCATCCCTGGACGCCGGGGAGGTTACCGACAAGGGGTCGCTGAACGTCCGCGCGATCCAGGCTCGCCGGCAATCCGATGTCGCCGCGCTGTATGCCGGCCGAGCCGATGCGATCGTGCCGGGCTGATGTCTGAGCCATCACCCGCCCCGGCGCGGCCCCATCGCGGCGCCGTCGCAGCCCCATCGCGACCCTGGGGCCGGCCATCGCTCAACCATCCCGTTGACCGGGCCGCGGCGGCGGCGCAAGGATGCGGCCATGATCCTGCTCATCGACAACTATGACAGCTTTACCTTCAACCTGTACCACTTCCTGGGTGATGTGGATTCGCAGGCCGGCACGTTCGACTGTCAGGTCTGGCGCAACGACAAGCTGTCCGTCCAGCAGGCGCTGGACCTGCGGCCCGAGGCCATCGTGCTGTCGCCCGGCCCCTGCACGCCCAACGAGGCCGGCATCTGCCTGGACCTGATCACCGCGGCCGCGGGCAAAGTGCCGCTGCTGGGCGTGTGCCTGGGCCACCAGGCCATCGGGCAGGCCTTCGGCGGAAAGGTCGTCCGCGCGCCGGAACCGATGCACGGCAAGGTCTCGAAGATCTCCCACGCCGGGACCGACATCCTGGCCGGCCTGCCGTCCCCCTTCTCGGCCACGCGCTATCATTCGCTGACCGTCGAACGTGACAGCCTGCCCGAGATGCTGGTCGCGACCGCCTGGACCGATGACGGCATCGTCATGGCCCTGCGTCATCGGACGCTGCCGGTGTTCGGCGTGCAGTTCCACCCCGAGAGCATCGCCAGCGAGCACGGGCACGCGATCCTTCGCAATTTCCTGGCCATCGCGCGTGGCTCCAACGCGCCGGCCCGCGCGGCCTGATCCCGTGTCGAACAATCTGAAGCCGCTGATCGCCCGCCTGGCCGCCGGCGAGACGCTGTCGGACGCCGAGGCCGAGGGCGCGTTCGAGATCATCATGTCCGGCGAGGCGACGCCCGCGCAGATCGGCGCCCTGCTGATGGCGATGCGCGTGCGCGGCGAGACCGTGGCCGAGATCACCGGCGCGGTGCGTGCCATGCGCGCGCGGATGACCGCGATCGAGGCCCCGGCAGGCGCGATCGACGTCTGTGGCACCGGCGGCGACGGGGCGGCGACGCTGAACGTGTCCTCGGCCGTCACCTTCGTGCTGGCCGGCTGCGGCGTCCCCGTCGCCAAGCACGGCAACCGCGCTTTGTCCTCGCGCAGCGGCGGGGCGGATGTGCTGACCGCGCTGGGCATCAATGTCGACGCCCCGACCGAACGGCTGTCGGACATCCTGATGAACGCCGGCTGCGTCTTCATGTTCGCCCCGCGCCATCACCCGTCGATGCGCCATGCCGCCGGCCCGCGGGTGGAGCTTGGCACCCGCACGATCTTCAACCTGGTGGGCCCGCTGACGAACCCGGCACGGGTGAAGCGGCAGCTGACCGGTGTATTCTCCCCCGACTGGACCCTTCCCATGGCCGAGACCCTCGCCGCGCTCGGCACCACCTCCGCCTGGCTGGTGCATGGCCAGGGCCTGGACGAGCTGACGGTCGCGGGCGAGAACCATGTCACCGCGCTGAAGGACGGGGTCATCACCGGCTTCACCATCACGCCCGAGGATGCCGGGCTGGCGCGCTCGCCGGTCGCCGGAATCAAGGGCGGCGATCCCGCGTTCAACGCGGCCGCATTGGAATCGCTGCTGATGGGCGCGCCCGGCCCCTATCGCGACACGGTCCTGCTGAACACCGCGGCGGCGCTGATCGTCGCCGACCGCGCGGCGGACCTGCGCGAGGGCGTCGGGCTGGCGGCGCGCTCGATCGACGCGGGCGCCGCGCTGGCGACCCTGGAAACCCTGCGGCGCGAGACGATGGCGGCCTGACCGGCACCTGCGCGGAGTGGAGTGAAGATGCCCAACGAC
>CAYZKM010000546.1:0-3709 GCA_964478525.1 uncultured Bifidobacterium sp. | reverse complement strand
AGATCAGGCGCAGCGCGACGGATTGCACGCGCCCGGCCGAGCGGCTGCCGGGCAGCTTGCGCCACAGCACCGGCGAGAGGGTGAACCCCACCAGATAGTCCAGCGCGCGGCGGGCCAGATAGGCCTCGATCAGCGGCTGGTCGAGTTCGCGCGGATGGGCGATCGCGTGGCGGATCGCGTTGCGGGTGATCTCGTTGAAGGTGATCCGGTGGACCTGCACGCCCTTCAGCGCGTTTTTCTCGGCCAGCATGGCGCGGACGTGCCACGAGATGGCCTCGCCCTCGCGGTCGGGGTCGGTGGCGAGATACAGTGTCTTGGCGCCCTTCAGCGCCTTGGCGATGGCGCCGACCTGCTTGTCGCCCCGCGCGTCGGACTCCCAGTCCATCGCGAAGTCCTGGTCGGGCCGCACGCTGCCATCCTTGGGTGGCAGGTCCCGTACATGGCCGAAACTGGCCAGCACGGTGTAACCGCCGCCAAGATAGCGGTTGATGGTCTTGGCCTTGGCGGGGGATTCGACGACAACGACGTCTGTCATGAGATTCCGTGCGGCAGTCTAACGGGTATCGTCCGGCAGCAAGGCGACCCGGCTCCCCGGCAGCGTCTGAACGCGGCCCGCGAGTTCCAGTTCCAGCAAGACCGCCAGTACGGCGGACGAAGACAGTTGGCAGCGCCGCACCAGATCGTCAACCGTCGTGGGTGCCGGGGACAATAATCCCAGCACCGCGGCATGGGCATCGCCGCCCGGTTCGGGGCCGTCCTGCTCCTCGGGCCAAGGGGTTTCCAAAGGGGTTTCCCAGGGCGCTTCCCCAGGGGTTTGCCACTTGGTTTTCGCGACCTCGGCCGGCGGGCGGAACAGCGGCAGCCCGGGCGCGGCGGGCAGGTTTTCCAGCACATCGGCCGCCGTTTCGACCAGCACCGCGCCCTGGCGGATCAGGTCGTTGCCACCGCGCGCCCGCGGATCCAGCGGCGAGCCAGGCACGGCGAAAACCTCCCGCCCCGCATCCTGGGCGATGCGCGCGGTGATCAGGCTGCCCGAGCGAGGGGCGGCCTCGATCACCACCACACCCAGGGCCAGGCCGCCGATGATCCGGTTGCGCCTGGGGAAATGGCGTGCCTGCGGAACGGTGCCGATCGGGGCCTCGGTGACCAGGGCGCCGGCGGCGGCGATCTTTTCCTGCAGCGCCGCATTCTCGGGCGGGTAGGACACGTCCAGCCCGCCGGCGATGGCGGCGATGGTCCGTCCGGCGCGCATCGCGCCCCGATGCGCGGCAGTGTCGATGCCGCGTGCCAGGCCCGAGACCACGACCAGGTCGCGGGCCAGGTCGGCGGCCAGGCTCTCGGCCATGCGCTGGCCGTTGGCCGAGGCGTTGCGCCCGCCCACCGCCGCCACCGACCGTTCGGACAGCAGGGCCGGATCGCCGCGCACGATCAGACAGGGCGGGGCGTCGTCCAGCAGGGCCAGCAGCCGGGGATACAGCCGATCGCCCAGGAACAGGAACCGCCCGCCCAGGCGCTGCGTCGCCTCGATCTCCTGACCGGCCTCGGCGGCGCTGGGGCTGCGCGGCATGGTGGCCCGCCCGGCGCCACGGGCCAGGGCGGGCAGCGCGGCCAGCGCGGCGGCCGCGGTGCGATAGCGCGACAGCAGGCGGCGATAGGTGACGGGCCCCACCGATTCGGTACGCACCAGGCGCAGGCGGTCGATCGTTTCGGCGGTGACGGCACAATCGCGCATTCCGGCGGCTTTCCTGCTGCCGCCGGCGGGATCGCGGGCGGGCCTGCCCTATGCCCGCGAGGTCGCGCTGCCGCCGTCCTGCCCGATCCGGGGCTCGGTGCCGGCCAGCAGGCGCCTGATGTTGGCGTGGTGGCGGATGAAGACCAGCACGGCAACGGTGAACGCCAGCTTAACAACGTCGGAATCGGCCAGGAAAATCGCGATGACCGGGGCGGCCGCGAAGGATGTCAGGGAGGCGAGCGAGGAGATCCGCCCCAGCCCGGCCATCACCAGCCAGATGGCGCCGGCGGTCAGCCCGACCGGCCAGGCGGCGGCGATCAGCACGCCATAGCCGGTGGCGACGCCCTTGCCGCCCTGGAATTTCAGCCACACCGGGAACAGGTGCCCGATCACCGCGCCGAACCCCGCCCATAGCGCAGCCTGATGCCCGGCCAGCGCCCCGGCGACCAGCACCGCCACGGCCCCCTTCAGCCCATCCAGCAGCAGGGTCGCCCCGGCCAGCCGCTTGTCGCCGGTGCGCAGCACATTGGTCGCGCCGATGTTACCTGACCCCAGCTTGCGGATATCGCCCAGCCCCGCCGCCGCGGTCAGCAGCAGGCCGAACGGGATGGAACCGAGGAGATAGCCAAGGATCGTATAGGCAATCGGGGGCATCGGGCCGGTCCTGGTACAAGGCCGGCCATCATACGACGTCCGCGCGCCGCGCGGGAAGCCACCGGCGGCATGATCGCGCGGACGAAACCTGTTGCCCAACCACGGCGGGAAGGCGCAGCCTGCCGCTCTGGCCGGTCCTGCCGCCGTCCTCCGGGCTCGATACCGGCCATCGCGCGATGTTCCCGTGCAAGGGACCGCGCCGGCCGCATGACGGCCTGGGAGGAAACGGAACATGGCGCCCGATATCGAGAAGGCCACGATGCGGAAGATCTACCTGCGTCTGCTGCCCTTCGCCTTCATCGCCTACAGCCTGTGCTACATCGACCGCATCAACGTCACCTTCGCCGGGCTGACCATGCGTGGCGACCTGGACATGTCGGCCACCGCCTTCGGCTTTGCGGTCGGCACGTTCTACTGGGGCTATTTCATCTTCGAGGTGCCCTCGAACATCATCATGGAGAAGGTGGGCGCACGGCTGTGGATCGCGCGGATCATGATCACCTGGGGCATCCTGGCCGGGATCACCGCGTTCGCGACCGGCACCACCAGCTTCGCGATCATCCGCTTCCTGCTGGGCGTGGCCGAGGCCGGCTTCTTCCCCGGCATGATACTGTATTTCACCTACTGGTTCCCCGCCCGCCATCATGCGCGCATCGTATCGGGCATCCTGGCCGGCTTCGTGGTGGCCGTGGCCGGCGGCGCGCCGATCTCGACCGGGCTGTTGAGCCTGGATGGGCTGTTCGGGCTGCGCGGCTGGCAGATCATGTATATCGCCGAGGCGGTTCCCACCATCCTGATGGGCATCGCCACGCTGTTCGTCATGATCGACAAGCCGGAACAGGCGAAATTCCTCTCGCCCGAGGAAAAGGCCTGGCTGACCGGGACGCTGGCATCGGAACGCGCGGCGAAGGAAGCGGTCCGCACCTTCAGCCTGATGGAGGGGCTGTACAACCCGACCGTGCTGCTGCTGGCGCTGAACTATTTCGGCATCGTCACCGCCAGCCTGGGCATGCTGTTCTTCATCCCGCAGATCATCAAGTCGATCGGCGTGACCAACAACATGACGGTCGGCTGGCTGACCATGCTGCCCTACATCTGTGGTGGCATCAGCCTGGTCGTGTGGGGCCGCATCTCGGACCGGATGCATGAACGCCGGTGGAACCTGCTGGCGGCCTGCGTGGTGTCGACCGCGGGCCTGGTGATGGCCGGGCTGACGATGGGAAGCTGGTGGGCGCTGGTCGGGATGTCGATCGCGGCGATCGGCTTCTACGGATCGAAGGGGCCGTTCTGGGCGATGCCGCCGATGTTCCTGACCGGCGCCGC
>CAYZKM010000545.1:0-3719 GCA_964478525.1 uncultured Bifidobacterium sp. | reverse complement strand
GTGGGCCGCGCCAGGGCTTGAAGCGGTAGCCGAAGGTGAACAGGTCGCTGTCCGAGCGGATGCCCGGATATTTGTGCGTCCACCAGGTGCCGCCGTAATGGTCCTGTGATTCCAGGACCACGAAGCTGGTGCCGGGGCACTGCCTGGTCAGGTGATAGGCGCCCCCGACGCCCGAGATGCCGGCGCCGACGATCAGCACGTCGAAATGCTCGGTCTTCGGTGTCCGGGTCCGCGGGAGTACGGATGTTTCGCTCATGGCTCTCTCGTTTCATGCGGGTATCAGCCCCATGATCGGCGGGGCTTTTCGGCGGGCGCCTTGATCGAGATCAAGGCAAGTCAATTTGCTAGGCCGGCTTGCTGCGGATTTCCTCGCTGGGACGCACATCGGCGACCTGGGCATAGACCGTCACCGCAACCGCCAGCACCACCGCCATGAAGCCGAACAGCGACCGATAGGCAAGCTCGGATCGCGTGCCGTCGGCCAGCGGCGTGAACCAGCCCAGGATGACGCCCGACAGCGACTGCATGCAGGCCACACCGGACATCACCGCGGTGTTGACGGTTGCCATGCCGCGCCCGATCAGCCGGTCGGGGATCACGCCGCGGCCATGCGTCATGACCATGGTGCTGGACGCGCTGAAGAAGCCGATGGCGATGATCGCGCCCACCGCCAGCCAGGCCGGCGCGCCGGGCGTCAGCCCCAGCGTGCCCAGGATCGAGGCGATGGTGACGGTGCCGAACACCGCGATCCATTTCCGGGTATCCAGCACGCGGTCCAGCGGGCCGAACACCAGCACGCCGACCTGATAGGCCAGCACCGCGCCCAGCAGCACATTGCCCGACTGGATGCGGGTCAGCCCATGCACCTCGCGCAGGAACGGCCCGCCCCACAGGCCCTGCACGGTGAACGTGCAGGCATAGTTGCAGAAATTCAGCACCAGGATGAAATGCAGGCGGCGGTTGCGCAGCACCTCGCCCAGGCCGCGCATCATCTCGGCTGCAGTTTCGGTCTTGCGCGCCAGGAACGGATGGCCGGGCGGGGCGTCGCGCACCACCAGGAACACGGCGATCGAGGCGAGGAAGGTGAACACCACGACGACGCCGAACACGCCGCGCCAGCCGATCCGTTCCGCCCCCCAGGCCAGCGGCGTGGTGGCCAGCAGGTTGCCGATCAGGCCGATCGACATGACCATCGCGGCCAGGGTGGAGAACCGGTCGGGCGGAAACCAGCGCGAGATGACGACCATGCTGCCGATCAGCATCACGCCGAACCCTGCCCCCATCAGCACCCGCCCGGTCAGCAGCAGCGGCCAGCCCGGGGCCAGGGTGAACACCGCGGCCCCGGTGGTGGCCAGCAGCAGCATGCCGAACACGGTCAGGCGCGGGCCGTAGCGGTCGAAGAAGAAGCCGCAGGGGATCTGCATGGCCGAGAAGCCGAAGAAGAACGCCCCGGTCAGCGCGCCCAGCGCCTCGGGCCCGATCTGCAGGTCACGCATCAGGTCCAGCCCGATGGTCACGTTCGACGCCCGGAAGAAATGACTGGCGACATAGGCGGTGGCCAGGGTGGCGACGATCACCAGGCCTTGGCGCCGGAGGGCGGGCGTCATGTGTGCGGCGTTTCCTTATCGTGGCCGGATCGTATAGGCCATCGGCGGCCGGCTGCGTAGGCGGCGACGCTACATCAGCGCCAGGGCCAGCTGGCGGGACCCGGCCAGGGCCGGCTCCTCCAGGTTGCCCAGCGTCACCCCCAGCAGCCGCACGCCGCGCCGCGGCGGGAACAGCGGACGCAGCAAATCCAGGCACAGCTGCGAGACCGTGTCCGCGGACGCGATCGGATCGGGAACCGAGCGGCTGCGGGTGATCAGCTGGAAATCGGCGTATTTCACCTTCACCGTCACGGTGCGCCCGGCCAGGCCGGCGCGGGCATAGGCGGTCCAGACCTTGGCCAGCAGCGGGGCGACGGCGGGGCCTACCTCGTGCCATTGCAGCAGGTCCTGCGCGAACGTGGTCTCGGCGCCGATCGACTTGCGCTTCTGGTCGGCGTTCACCGGCCGCTCGTCCTCGCCGCGCGCCGCGCCATGGTAGTAGTCGCCGGCCTTGCCGAACTGCGCCGTCAGGAATTCCCGCGTCTGGCGCCGCAGATCGGCCCCGGTCAGGATGCCCATCTCGTGCATGCGCGCCGCCGTGGCCGGGCCGATGCCGTGGAACCGCTCGACCGGCAATGCCGCGACAAAGCCGGGTCCCATGGCGGGGGTGATCACGAACAGCCCGTCGGGCTAACCAGGGATATCGCCTGAAAGCGGCCGTCACCGCGGCTTTCCGGGTTTTGCTGTTTTGCACATCGATTTGACGATGTGTCCGCCGCGCGCACCGAGACGCGCCTGTTGTGCAAATGACACACTAAATCCGGCCCCCACCTGACCGATCAGGAACGCGTTGATGCGCGTCTTATGTGTGCGACACGCGCACTTCATTGTGAACAGCGACAAGGTTTCGCGACGCGCGATACGACTTGCTGCGCCCCGGAATGTTTGCACAATGCATAAATAACCCTGGTATGACCGCCAGACGCACACAATAGGGGAAAACGATGATCTACGTGCTTGCGTACCGGAACACGACTTTCTGGCTCGTCGGTGGGTTTGGCTCGGTCCGGGAGGCTGAGAATTGGGCCAGCGACCCGACCAACAACCCAAGCGATGACCCTCGTTGGCGGGTCATTGAGGTCGACCACGGCTGTGCGGGGCACATGGTCGTTCTTGCGGACGGGCGGCGCGCCATCACCGCGGATATCCTGACCGCGGACCAGCCCATGGCCGCGGAGCAGTTCCCGACCCGGAGGGTCGCCGCGTGACGCCCGCACCCGACAGGCAGCGCGACGAGGCTCGCTCGGAACGTCGGTCGTTCCGGCTGCTTCTCGCCGGCACCGCGGTCATGGTCCTGCTCTACGCGGCCGCGATTTGCCTGGCTTATGCCTGGCTGCGGGCCCCGCTGCCATGAGCGCGACCCGCTGCTTCTGTGGCCCGACCGAGTATGGCAACTGCTGGGATCAATCCTGCCCTAACGCTGGCCGTGTATACCAAGACGACGCTGATGACGAACCTGATACCCTCTTGTGTGACTTCTGCGATAAGGCCGTACCGGCGGAGACAACTGTCCGACACGATGGGGTCAATCTCTGCGTCGATTGTGACGCCGGCTTCCACGATGCATTCGCGCACTGCGTCCATGAGTGGACCGAGCACTACGGCGAATGGGGCCCGGGGCAGATATGCACCCGGTGCTACGGCTTCATCGCGCACGACGACGCTGCCGACCTGTTCCCCTTGATCTGCGACGGCTGGATCCCGGAGCCGGTCGCGTGACGGACCGCACCACGAATGAGAGACGGTTGGGCGCCATCATCGCCGCCGCCTCGCTGATCACGCTGGGCCTGATCGGTTCCGCCCTAATCCTTGACGCGCAGCCGCCCCAGCCAGCCAAGCCGACCAGGTCGTTCGACTACATCGGAGAGGCAAACGCTCCCGCCTTCGTTAACCGGCTCCGCCTTTTCTCCACCGTGCCGGACGGCGCGACCCTGACGTTCAATTCGAGCGGATCCGTCACCATCACCGTGACGGACATTCCGGGGATAGGAACCGTCACGGCGGAGCATAGCGCCGGCATCCGAGGCGCGACCGAGGCTTTCCTGGCCAAGCTGGCCAAGGCCCGGGCCGAGC
>CAYZKM010000544.1:0-3729 GCA_964478525.1 uncultured Bifidobacterium sp. | reverse complement strand
CGCAGGGCGAGGACGTGGTGGCGATCCCCGGCACACGGTCGCCGGCGCGCCTGGCCGAGAACCTGGGCGCGCTGGCCGTCAGGCTGACCCAGGACGATGTCGACCGGATCTCCTCGGCGGTGCCGCGCGGGGCGGCGGCGGGCACGCGCTATCCCGCCGGCGGCATGGCCGGGGTGTTCATCTGACCCCGGGCGTGGGTGGCCAGCGTTCGCCGGCCACCCCGCCCGCGGCCTATCCGTTCACTTTCCGCATCAGCTCGGCGAGGCTGTCGATCTCGGGCAGGATCTTGCCGGCGGCTTCGGATTCCAGATTGAACACCACCCGTTCCACGCCCAGATCGACATAGCGCTTCATCAGATCGGCATCCTTGCGCGGGAACCACACCGTGATCGCGATGGTCGACGGGTCGCGACCGGCATCCGTCGCCATCTTGCGGAACTCGGGGATCATGTCCGCGATTTCCTTGTACATCCCGCGCGCCGCCTGCGGAATCCAGCCGTCGCCATAGCGGATCGCTCGGCGTGCCGAGTAGGGGAACGCGCCGCCGACGATGACCGGCGGATGCGGCTTCTGCACCGGCTTAGGCCAGGTCATCATCGGGTCGAAGTTGACGAATTCCCCGTGATACTCGGCCTTGGACTTCGTCCAGATCTCCTTCATGGCCTCCACATTCTCCCGCGCGCGCTTGTGGCGGGTTTTGAATTCGGTGCCGTGATTCTCCATCTCGTCCTGGTTCCAGCCATTGCCGATCCCGAACAGGAACCGCCCGCCCGACACCTGGTCGATCGAGGCCACCAGCTTGGCCGTCTGGATCGGGTCGCGCTGCTGCACCAGGCAGACGCCGGTGCCGACCTTCAAGGTCTTGGTCGCCATCGCCGCCGCGGTCAGCGTCACGAACGGGTCCATGGCGTCGTAGTATTTCTTCGGCAGGTCGCCGCCCGCCGGGAACGGCGTCTTGCGGCTGACCGGAATGTGGGAGTGTTCGGGCGCCCACACCGATTCGAAACCGCGGCTTTCCAGGGCCTGGCCGAGCTCGCCGGGTGCCATCGAGTAGTCGGTGAAAAACATCGATGCGCCGAATTTCAGCATGGGTTCCTCCTGTTCTCGTGGCCGCCATCATGCGGGATTGAGGGGTCTGCTGCCAGCCCCGGGCGGTTGGCGGCCCTTGGGGTGTGGGTTAACACCGGGGCAAGGGCCGGGCGGCGCTGGCGGGGAGAACGGGATGAGCGGAGAGCGCAGGCATCGGATGTGGGCGGCGATTGCCGCCGTCACGGTGATGAACCTGCCGCTGGGTTCGATCTATGCCTTCTCGGTCTTCCTGAAACCCATCGAGGCCGAACTGGGGCTGGCGCGATCGGCGCTGTCGCTGGTGTTCGGCCTGGCCTCGATCGGGTTCACGGTGGGGATGCTGGCCGCGCCCTATGCGTACGGGATCGTGTCCGCGGGACGACTGGCGGCGCTGTGTTCGGCGGCGGCGGCGATCGGGATCGGGCTGTCGGCGACGGCGAACGGGCTGGTGCAATTGCTGATCGGCTATGGCGTGCTGTTCGGGTGCGGCGGTGGCGCGGCCTATATCGTTGCGCAGCAGAGCGTGAACATGCTGGTCACGTCCCGTCGCGGGCTGCTGAACGGATATATCGTGGCACTGTATCCGGCGGGTGCGATGATCGCGGCCCCGTTGTTCGGCTGGGCGAACGGGGCGTTCGGCTATCGCTGGACGCTGGGCGCGCTGACCCTGGTGCTGGCGCTGACCGGAGTGGCGGCGGTGGTGCTGCTGCGGCTGTCGGGGGTGGTGCTGCCGCGCTATTCGGCCTCGGCCGGGACGGCGGGCGGGCGGACGGCGATCTTCACGCGGCTGTTCGTGATCTTCTTCGTCGCGGCGGCGGCGGGGCTGACGGTGCTGAGCCAGGCCGCGGGGATCATCGTGGCCTATGGCGGCACGACGGCGATGGCGCTGGGCGCGACCACGGGGATCACCGGGGCGATCGCGGTGGCCCGCATCAGCGGTGGGTGGCTGACCGACCGGTTCCCGGTGCCGTTCGTGGCCGCCTTCGCGCAGGCGTTTTCCCTGGTGGGCGCGATTTCCCTGGCGGTATGGCCGAACCCGTGGGTGGCGGCGGTGGCGCTGGGGATGGTGGGGATGGGGTATGGCTTCATCTCGGGCTGCACCGCCGGGGCGGTGGCGCGGTACTGGCCGGCGGCGGCGTATGGGCGGGTGGCGAGCCGTATCTACATCGCGTGGTGCATCGCGGCGATCAGCCTGCCGATCCTGGCGGGGCATCTGTACGACCTGACGAAAGGGTATCACGCGACGGTGGTGATCGCCGGGTGCGGCAATCTGATCGGGGTGATCGTGGCGCTCGGGCTGCCGCGGCGGGCGCCGGGGCATGTAGCGGCGCGAGGCGATGCGGCGGGTTAGATCGGCAGGGTGGCGGCTGGAAGTCAGTAGGCCGGAGCGGCGGCCTGGTCCTCGTGAGCGAGGTGGACGTAGTTCCGGCGCGCATACCACAGGGCATAGTCGTGATAGGTGATCGGCTCGTATTTCGCCGGGTTGGCGGCGGACTGGCATGTCGGCAGGCAGGTGATCAGCGTGTCAGGGTGGGCGTCGAAGAAATACGGGATCGCATAGCGGTGCCGGCCCGAGACGTTCAGCACGCGGTGCGGCGTCGAGAGGAAACGGTCGTTGGTCCAGCGCTTCAGCAGGTCGCCGCCGTTGACGGTGAAGGCGCCGTCGATCGAGGGCGCGTCGAACCACCGCCCATCCGGCAGACGTATGGACAGGCCCGGCACGGCCGACGGCGCGAGGAAGGTCGCGAACCCGGAATCGGTGTGCGGGGCGATCGAGAATTCGTTGTCGTCATAGGCCGGTTGCGGCGGGTAGTGCGTCAGCCGCTGGATCATGTTCGGTCTGGCGAACATCGCGTCGAAGAAATCCGCCGGCAGGTCGAGCGCGACGGCATAGATCGGCACCAGGCGCCGCCCCAGGCTTTCCATCGCGTTCATGTAGGCCAGCACCGTGTCGCGGAACCCAGGCAGGTTGGCGGGCCATTGGTTCAGGCCGCGGAAGCGGATGTTGGCCAGCACGTCGGGATCGTCGGGCGTGCGCTCGCGGCGGAAGAACAGCGCCTCGTTGACCGAAGGCAGGGTGTTGTCGTTCACCTTGGAACTGCGGGCCAGGCTGCCGCCCATCGGCATGTAGCCGATATTGTGTTCGTTGATCCGCAGCGCGAGCTTGGCGTCCATCGGTTGCGCATGAAACCTCTCGGCTTGCGCAAACATCGCGTCGATCAGGGTTTGCGGCACGTCGTGCCCGCGAACATAGTAGAATCCGACATGCTGGAACGCATGGCGCATCTGCCGTCCCAGGCGTTCCAGCTCGCCGTTGTCTCCCGCCAGATAGCGGGAGACGTCGAGCATCGGGATCACACCGTCCACAAGGGCCGTGTCGGCCATGGGTTCTACTCCGCGGCGGCCTTGCTGGCGGCTTCGGCCTTCCAGGATTGCACGACGGGCAGCACTTCCTTGCAGTACAGCTTCAACCCGTCCTCGGCGAACTGGTACGGGGTGCCGCCGAAGCGGAACGACGTGGCGAGTTCGAAGTCGCCAACGATGGATTTGCGTTCCTCGAACATGCGCAGGATGCGGTCCGGCGTGCCCCAGACGGCGGCTTCCATGAAGGCCGAGACGATGCCGTCCATGCCGATTTCCTTCGCCAGCGCGATCTTCTGC
>CAYZKM010000543.1:0-3734 GCA_964478525.1 uncultured Bifidobacterium sp. | reverse complement strand
CCGCCCGACAATTGCGCGGGATAGCGCTGTTCCAGCCCGGTCAGTTTCACCATGGCGACGGCGCGCTGCAGGGCGGCGGCGATAGCGGGCCTGGCCATGCCCCGCCGACGCAGCGGATAGGCCAGATTGTCGGCCACCGTCATGTGCGGGAACAAGGCATAGTTCTGGAACACCATGCCCATCGACCGCTTGTGCGCGGGCACGGATGCCAGCGATCGCCCGTCCAGCAGGATCTCCCCGGCGGTGGGCACCTCGAACCCCGCCAGCATCATCAGTGTCGTCGTCTTGCCCGACCCGGACGGTCCAAGCAGCGTCAGGAACTCTCCGCGGACGATGTCCAGGTCCAGTGATTGGACGACATTCACCCGCCCATCATAGGTCTTCTCGACCCGACGGAAGGATACCAGCGCGTCAGTCGCAGCCGAGGCGGGGCGCTGCGGCGCCGCCTGTTCGGTCCGTGCCGGCATCGGGCCGGTGCTGCGTCAGGAGAAGTCGATGGTCGACAGCGCCTTGTCCAGCGTTTCCACGATACGGTCACACTCGGCGCGGGTGATGACCAGCGGCGGAGACATGGTGATGACACCACCGTATTTCCGTCCGCCGTTCGACCGGCCCAGCAGCAGGCCGTTTGCCTTGCAGAAATCGACCACCGCACCGATCTTCGCGGGATCGACCGGTTCCTTGGACGCGCGGTCCTTCACCAGCTCGACGCCGACCAGCAGGCCCTTGCCGCGCACCTCGCCGACATACGGATGGCGCATCAGCGTGCGCAGGCCGTCCATCAGATAGGCGCCCATCTCGGCGGCGCGGTCGGCCAGCCGTTCCTCCATCATGATCTCGATGTTGCGCACCGCCACCGCGGCGGCCACCGGATGGCCGCCATAGGTGTTCACCTGCACGACCTGACGATTTTCCGAAGCCTCGCCCAGGAAGCTTTCGAACACGTTGTTCTTCACGACCGTTGCCGCGATGGGCATGTAGGCGCTGGAGATACCCTTCGCCACGGCGATGATGTCGGGCTTCACGCCGTAATGCTGGTGGGCGAACATCTTGCCGGTGCGGCCGAAGCCGTTGATGACCTCGTCGACGTGCAGAAGAATGTCATACTTCCGGCACAGCTTCTCGACTTCGGGCAGGTACTCGTCCGGAGGTACCGACACGCCCACGCCGCTCATGATCGGTTCGACCAGGATGGCGGCGACGGTTTCCGGGCCCTCGCCCAGGATCGCCGTTTCCATGTTCTTCACGCAGGCCAGGTTGCACGACGGATATTCCAGGCCGAACGGGCAACGATAGCAGTGCGGATGCGCGACATGGACGAAGTCGCCCGAATACGGCTCGAACTTTGCCTTCCGCTCGCCCATGCCGCCGGCATCAAGCGTGGCGAGCGTGGTGCCGTGATAGGCGAAATACCGGCTGATGGTCTTGAACCGGAACTGCCCGACATGTTCCTGCTTGGCATATTGCCGAGCGATCTTGAACCCGGCCTCGTTGGCCTCGGAACCGGAGTTGACGAAGTACGTATGATACCCCCCGCCCATCAATCCGTTGATCTGCTCGGCCAGTTCCGCGGCCGGCACGTTCATGGCGGAGTGCGGGTAGTATGCGAGTTGCCGCAACTGCTCGGCCGCCACGTCGGCGAGCTCGGTGCGGCCATAGCCGATGTTGACGCACCACAGTCCGGCCATGGCATCCAGATAGGCGGTGCCATCAGCATCATAGATGGTGGATCCCTGTGCTGCGGTGACCACGACCTGCTTCTGCTCCAGCAGGCGATGCTGGACGATCGGGTGCAGAACGTTGTCCAGATCGCGGCGTACGACGGCCTCGCGGAATGCGGGGTCGGGGGCGTTCGTCAGGGACATGGTGGCCTCGTGGTCTGGGGGGCGAGGCGGTGCTCGCCGGTTACGCCCGCGCCGAGGCGCGGATCACGCCCAAAACGATAGGCACGCTGTCGAGAGCGCGTCAAACCCGCATTTTGCCTGCCGGTTGCCGCCGCCCGGTCAGACCGTGTCCCCCAGATAGGCGCTGTGCAGCACGTCGGACCCGGCCAGGTCCTTGGCCATGCCTTCGTGCACGATCCGCCCGGTCGCCATCAGATAGCAGCGGTCGGCATGGGCCAGCGCCTTTTCGACCAGCTGTTCGACCAGAAGCACGGCGACGCCCTGCCCAGCGAGCGTGCTGGCGACATCCAGGATGCGGTCGATGACCAGCGGTGCAAGCCCGCCCGAGGGTTCGTCCAGGATCAGCAGCTTCGGTTCGGCGATCATGCCTTGCCCGACGGCCAGGATCTGCTGCTGCCCGCCGGACAGGCGGGATGCGGGCTGGTGCCGCCGCTCGGCCAATTCGGGGAACAGTTGATACATCGCGTCCAGCTTGGACCGGTTGCCGCGCGGGCTGCGGGCATAGGTGCCGATCAGTAGATTGTCCTCGACCGTCAGTGGATGGAACACGCGGTGCCCTTCCAGCACCTGCACCAGGCCGGCGCGCACGATGTCGCGCGGCGTCGCGTTGGTGATGTCCTGTCCGGCGAACCGCACCTTCCCGCCGCGCTTGGGAATCAGGCCCGATGTCGCGTGCAGCGTCGTGCTTTTGCCGGCGCCGTTGCGGCCCAGCAGGGCGACGAACTCGCCCGCCGCGACGTTCAGCGAAGCGCCATGAACGACCTCGGCCTTGCCATAGGCGACGGTCAGGTCCTCGATTTCCAGCAGATTGCTCATGCGCCCAGATATACCCGGATGACGTCGGGGTCGTTGCGGACCTCGGTGGCGGTTCCATGCGCGATCACCCGGCCCAGATTGAGCGCGGTGACACGGTCACAGACCCGGAAAACGAAATCGGTATGATGCTCGACCAGCAGCACGCCGATACCGCTGTCGCGCATGACGCCGATGATGTCGCCCAGATGTCCGATCTCGGCGCCGGTCAGGCCGCCCGCGGGTTCGTCCAGCAGCACGAATTTCGGCCGTGACGTCAGCGCGCGGGCGATTTCCAGGAAGCGTTGGGCGGTGTGTTCCAGCAGGTCTGCCCGCTTGTCCATGACCTGTCCCAGGCCGACACCGCGCAGCATCCCCGCGGCGCGCTCGCGTATCTCGACCTCCTCCCGCCGCGGACGAGGGGTGGCGAAGGCGGTTTCCAGGAAGCCTGCGCGCACGTCACGCCAGCCGCCCAGCATCGCGTTGTCCAGCACGGGCAGCGACAGCACCAGCTTGGGCGTCTGGAAGGTGCGCGCCACGCCGGACAAAGCGCGCTCGCGCACCGATTGGCCGGTGACGTCCTGCCCCGCCAGGACGATCGTGCCTTCATTGACCGTGTAGTAGCCCGAAATCAGGTTCAGTAGTGTGGTCTTGCCCGACCCGTTGGGCCCGATCAGCCCGTGCACCTCGCCGGGGCGCAGTTCCAGCGAGACCCCGTCCACCGCCAGCAACCCGCCGAACCGGCGGGTGACGCCGCGTGCTTCCAGCGCGTCGGTCATCGTTGCCGTCCGATCGCATCGCGCAGGCCCGCAAGATCGGGTTCTATGCTGGTGGACGATTGCGGCACCCGTCGCAGCTTGGCCGCCACCGTGGTGATCAGCTCGCCGAAGCCGCCAGGCAGCAGCAGCACGACGATCAGCAGGATCAGCCCGTAGAAGAACGTGCCGTATTTCGCCAGCGGCCCGACCAGTTCAGGGATCGCCGCCAGCACGGCGGCGCCGATGAACGGGCCGATGATCACGCCGCGGCCGCCGATGA
>CAYZKM010000542.1:0-3739 GCA_964478525.1 uncultured Bifidobacterium sp. | reverse complement strand
AACCGGTCAGCGCGCGCTATCTCATTGTCTGATCGCATGATTCACCCGCTGCCACGGTTCCGCTCAGCGGGATCATGCGCTAATCCGCGGCCAGGCGCGACGAGAACGCCCCGCGATACCGCGCCGCCGGATGGCGGTCCGGCAGGCGGTCGTGGCCGAACATCTTCCGCCGCAGGCTGCCCTCGGCATAGGCGCGCTTGGCCAGGCCGCGCTTCTGCAGCGTCGGCAGCAGGTGCTGGTTGAACTCCTGATACGATCCCGGAATCATCCAGTTGATCAGGTTGATGCCGTCCACACCCGCCTGCTGCCACACCACCAGCGCATCGGCGATCTGGTCCGGCGTGCCGACCAGCCGCGGATGCCGCTTCGAGATCAGCCGTCCCAGATCGCCCACGGTCGGCTCGCGGCCCGGCTCGCGCTTGCGCAGCCAGTCGATATGGCTGCGCCCGCCATTGGTCCTGATATCCATCAGCAGCGTATCCGGCGGCAGCGGGCGTCCGTCATCCTGCGACACGCCCAGATTCGCATGCGCCAGGAATCCCTCCACGCTCACATACCGCTCCAGCTCGGCTTCCTTCCGCCGAGCCTCTTCCTCGGTACTGCCGACGACCATGACCAGGCCCTGGAAGAACTTGATGTCATCGCGGCGCCGGCCATACCCCTCGGCCAGAGCGCGGGTGTCGGCGATCAGCTCGGCCGCCGCGATCGGGTTGGGCGTGGTGATGAACTGCGCCTCGGCATTGCGCGCCGCGAATGCCCGCCCCGCCGGCGACGATCCCGCCTGGAACAGCAGCGGCGTCCGCTGGATCGACGGCGACGGCAGATGCGGTCCTTCCACGCGGTACCGCTTGCCGACATGATGGATCTTGTGGATGCGGGAGGCGTCGGCGAATACCCCGCGGGCACGGTCCTTCACCAGCGCGTCGTCGTCCCACGATCCTTCCCACAGCTTGAACACCACCTCCATGTATTCCTCGGCCCATTCATAGCGCTCGTCATGGGCGGTCAGGCGGTCGAACCCGAAATTGCGCGAGGCGTTTTCCTGCGTGCTGGTCACGATGTTCCACGCGACGCGGCCCTTGCTGATGTGATCCAGGGTAGAGGCGCGGCGCGCGAACTCGAACGGATGGGCCTGCAGGACCGAGCTTGTGAAGGCCAGGCCGAGATGCCTGGTGTGCACGGCAAGCGCCGACAGCAGGACGGACGGATCGTTGCTGGGAATCTGCAGGCCTTCGCGCGTGTTCACCGTGTAGTCGCCGCCGACCGGGCCGTACAGCCCGACGACATCGGCGAAGAAGGCGGCATCGAACAGCCCGGCCTCCAGGGTCTGCGCAAGCTCGATCCAGACATCGATATCGTTGAAATCGGCCTGCCTGGCATCCGGATGCCGCCACAGCCCGTGCTGGATGTGCGATCCGGTGTTCATCACGAAGGCGTTGAAGAAGAGCGGCGTCATCGGAAGGTCTCCTGGCCCGGGCCATCGGGCCAGGATACAGCGCCCGCCGCCGCTGGCAAAAACCGGGGCGTGCCCCCTCCCCAACCGCCATCCCCGCCGCTATCATTCCGGGCCTTCAGCAGAGGCGCCCGACCATGAACGACCTGTCCTCCCTCGGCGAGCAGCTTGCCGACGCCGATCGCCGCCATCTGATCCATCCGCTGCATCATCCCAAGGATCATGCCGGGGCCAAGATCTTCACCCGGGGCGCGGGCGCGATGCTGCACACCGCCGATGGCAGGGAATACATCGACGGGCTGTCCGCGCTGTGGAACGTCAATATCGGCCATGGACGGAAGGAGCTCGCGGACGCGGCGGCGGCGCAGATCGGGACGCTGGCCTATGCCTCGGCCTATGCCGGGTTTTCCAACGAACCCGCGATCCGCCTGGCCGAACGCCTGGTCGGCCTGGCGTACGACAACATGGCAGCCGCGTATTTCACCACCGGCGGCGCCGAATCCAACGAATCCGCCTTCAAGTTCGCCCGCTACTACTGGAAGCGGATGGGCAAGGCGAACAAGGTCAAGATCATCTCCCGTCGCTATGGCTATCACGGCGTGACCCTGGCGGCCATGAGCGCGACCAGCCTGCCTGGCTATCAGAAGATGTTCGGCCCGCTGGTGCCGGAATTCCTGCAGGTGGCCCCGCCCTACCCGTATCGCTGGCCCGGCAACGGCGATGCCGGAATCGAGGCGGCGGACGCGGTGGAGCAGGCGATCCTGGAGCAGGGCGCCGATACCGTGGCCGCCATCATCGCCGAACCGGTGATGGGCGCGGGCGGGGTGATCGTGCCGCCGCCGACCTACTTCCCCCGCCTGCGGGAGATCTGCAACCGCCACGACGTGCTGCTGATCGCCGACGAGGTCATCACCGGGTTCGGCCGCACCGGACGCTGGTTCGCCCTGGGCCATTGGGGCATCGAGCCCGACCTGATGTCCTTCGCCAAGGGCGTGACCAGCGGGTATCTGCCGCTGGGCGGGGTGATGGTGTCCCGGCGCGTGCACCAGGCGATCGAGGAGGCGCCGATGGACGAGAAGTTCATGCATGCCGCGACCTACTCGGGCCATCCGGTCTGCTGCGCCGTGGCGCTGGCGAATATCGACATCATCGAGAATGAAGGCCTGGTCGAACGCGCCGCCGTCCAGGGCGACCGTTTCCGCGCCGGGTTGCAGACCCTGCTGTCGCTACCCAACGTGGGTGAGGTGCGCGGCATCGGCATGCTGGCCGCGGTCGAGCTGGTCCAGGACAAGGGCAGCCGCACGCCGATCCCCGGCCTGGGTGCCAAGGTGGTGGGCGAGGCGGCTAAGCGCGGCCTGATCATGCGCCAGCGCGCCGGCGCCGATGGCCCGCCGGTCAGCGGCGACTCGCTGTGCCTGGCCCCGCCGCTGATGACGCCCGAGGCGACGCTGGACCGGATCGTCCAGATCGTCGGCGAGTCCATCGTGGCGGCGACCGCCTGAACGGCGACGGCCGGCTGGGCGAGGGCTCAGCCGACCGCCACGTCCTCCCAGAAGCCGAAGCGCCCGGCGACCTGTGCCATGGCCGGACGCGGGTCCTCGTACGACCAGGCGGCGCGGGGCGCGCGCTGCCCGTCCAGCACCACGTCATAGAACTGCACGCCATGGGGGCAGCGCAGGTCGTTCTCGGTCTTCGGGGCTTTCTCCAGCCATTCCAGGTGAACGGCGGCGGCCGGGAAATAGGCATAGCCACCGACCTCGACGATGTCCTCGCTGTCGGCGATCACCCGATCCCGCAATCTGGCTTGCATGGTGGTCCTCCTGCGTCAGGGCGGGGACGATAGCGCGGAATGGCGGCGGTGTGGATGGGTGTTGCCGCGGCGGGGGCAGGTGCGGTATGCAACGGAACATATGACGAACATTCCGCCGGCCATCAGGGTTCAGCATCGGGGTCCGCATCACGATCGGCGGCGCGCCGATGCCGATCCTGGCCGCCCCGGCTGGCCCGGCTGCGCAAAATGTCGGTCCTACCCCATGTCCGGTGAGGATTTCCGGCACGAACCCCATCCCGCACCGTCATCAAACCCCGCTGGACCAACCCCGCTCGGCGCTGTAGTGGAGCCGCCATCATGGCCCGCATCGCCTCCATCACCCGCACCACCTCGGAAACCGATATCTCCGTCACCCTGGACCTCGACGGCACCGGGACGGGAGACATCGACACCGGCATCGGCTTCCTGGACCACATGCTGACGGCGCTCGCCCGCCACGGCCTGTTCGACCTGAC
>CAYZKM010000541.1:0-3746 GCA_964478525.1 uncultured Bifidobacterium sp. | reverse complement strand
GGTGTAGTTGCGCAGGGTCTTTTCCAGCCAGGCCACGCTTTCCGCGTCCAGATGGTTCGTCGGCTCGTCCAGCAACAGCAGGTCGGGCTTCTCCAGCAGCAGCTTGCACAGCGCGACACGCCGCCGCTCCCCACCCGACAGATTGGTGATCGGCGCGTCCGCCGGCGGGCAGCGCAGCGCGTCCAGCGCGATCTCCACCCGGCGGTCGAGCTCCCACCCGTCCTGGCTGTCGATCTTCTCCTGCAGGTCGCCCTGCTCGGCCAGCAGCCGGTTCATCGCCTCGTCATCCATCGGTTCGGCGAACAGCATGGAGATTTCATTGAACCGGTTCAGTGCCGCCTTCAGCTCGGCGAACGCCTCCTCGACGTTCTCGCCCACGGTCTTGTCCGGGTCCAGGTAGGGTTCCTGCGACAGATAGCCGACCCGCGCGCCGGGCGCGGCCCAGGCCTCGCCACCGAATTCGGTCTCGATCCCGGCCATGATCTTCATCAGCGTCGACTTGCCGGCGCCGTTCACGCCCAGCACGCCGATCTTCACGCCGGGCAGGAAGGACAGGGTGATGCCCTTGAAGACCTCCCGCCCGCCGGGGAACGCCTTGGTCAGGTCCTTCATCACATAAACGTACTGGTAACTGGCCATGATCCCCTGCGCCGCTGAATTCGGATGGGTTCTATGTGGGGGTGGCCCGCGGTTCAATACCGGGCGCACATTCCCGAGGCCCGGATACGCCTGGTTCCCCCGCCTGGACAGGCCTATGACGCGCTGATCGCTGTTGCAACCTGGAAACCGCGCCGATGACCTTGCCTCGACCTCTGGCCTACATCGCCGCCGGCCTGCTGGCGCTGCCATTGCTTGCCGCCGGGGCGGATGCACGGGCGGGCTGCATCGACACCGATCCCGGCGCCGAGCAGCTGGCGGCGGCCAGCGTCACCGCGCCGGGGCCACGGGTGCATTTCGTGCAGGACGGGATGATGGCGGCGGGCTGCCCGTCGGATGCGGAACGCTGCCGGGCCAAGGCGTTCGTGGTGCGCGGCGATGTCGTGCTGACCAGCGGGACGCAGGGCGGCTTCACCTGCGCCCGCTATGTGAATGCCAAGGGCGTGGTCACCGTCAACTGGCTGCCGACCGCCGCGCTGACCCCCCTTTCCCCGGCCATCCCGCCGGCCGAGGCCTGGGTCGGCCACTGGGTCGCGATCGAAATGCGGATCGGCATAAAACGCGCAGCCGGGGGCGCGCTGGCGGTGTCGGGCGATGCGACCTGGGGGTCCCTGGACCCCGAGCGGGTGCGCCGCGGCGGCGTGAACATCGGGGAGGTCCAGGGCACCGCCACCCCGGTGAACGGCGTGCTGGCCTTCACGCAGGGGGAGACGGCAACGCTGCCCTATGAGTCCGGCGACCAGGACGCCTGCCGCATCCGGATGGTGCTGCGCGGGCCCTACATGGTGGCGACCGACAACCGCGCGTGCGGCGGCAACAACGTGTCGTTTTCAGGGATCTACCGGCGCGCGGACTGATCCCGCCGGGATCAGTACCAGTCGTTCTTCTTCCAATGCGCGACCGCGTTGTCGACCGTGCCGTAGCGGCGCTTGATATAGCGGATGCCGCCCTGCGCTTCCTCTACCCCGTTGCCGAAGGACCGTTCGCCGTTCGGGTTCATGTGGTAGTTGGCCCGGGTCAGCTGGAACAGCCCGCGCGCCGAGTGGACCGGGTTACGCGCGTCGATCTGGCCCTTGGATTCCTTGTGCATCAGGAATTTCAGCCCGTCCTGCCAGGATGGCGGCACGCCTTCCAGCTGCATCGCGGTGGACAGGGCTTGCTGCGCCTCCTCGGGCGTGGTGCGGGCGCGGGCGGCGGCACGCACGCTGCCCTTCTGCATGGTCTGGTCAACCGAGGCATCGGTGCGCACGCGGCCCAGCTGGTCGCGTGCCGAGGCCGGCTCGCGCATGGCGGCACGTTCGAGCAATTGGTCGAAACTGAAATTCTCGCCGGACGCATCCGCCTTGGCCGCATCGGCCTTTGCCGGTACCGACGCGCGGGCCGGGGTCGCGGCGGGCGAGCCGAGCTTGACGAAATCCACCATGGTCATCTCCTGGGGGAGGAGTTTACGCCATCCGGACCGGAAAGCGTGAGTCGTTTGCTCGGGCTTCACGCGCCATGCTACCGGAACGGGGCGCGGCGCACGGTCAGCCCCGGCGCGGCCGCCGCTGGAAAGGGCCATCTTGGAACCACGCCCCAGCCTGTTCGCGATCAGCGACCTGCATTTGAACTACCGGGCGAACCGCGACCTGGCCGAAGCGCTGCGGCCGGAAACGCCGGATGACTGGCTGGCGGTGGCCGGCGACGTGGCACATGGAATCGCGGAGATCGTCGGCTTCCTGGCCCTGATGCGCCGCCGCTTCGCCCGGGTGCTGTGGACGCCCGGCAACCACGATCTGTGGAGCGGGTCCGGGGATGAACCGCGCGGGGCGGACCGCTACGACCACCTGGTGGACGCCTGCCGGCGCATCGGCGTGCTGACGCCCGAGGACCCCTACCCGGTCTGGCCGTCACCCCATGGCGACATCGCGGTCGCGCCGCTGTTCCTGCTGTACGACTACACGCTGCGCCCGGAATCCCAGACCAAGCAGCAGGCGATGGCCAGCGCCTATGCCGCCCGCGTGGTCTGCGTGGACGAGTTGCGCCTGCCGCCCGATCCGTTTCCCTCCCGCGAGGACTGGTGCGCCGCCAGGCTGCGCGCCACCGCCGCGCGGCTGGATGCCCTGCCCGATTCGACCCGCACGGTGCTGGTCAGCCACTGGCCACTGCATCCCGGACCGGTGCGGCGGCTGCGCCATCCCGAGTTCAGCCTGTGGTGCGGCACCCGGCATACGGCGGACTGGCACCTGCGCTATCGGGCTGTCGCCGCGGTGCACGGACACCTGCACATCCCCCTGACCGACTGTTACGACGGCGTCCGGCACGAGGAAGTCTCGCTGGGCTATCCGCGAGAGCGCGCGGCGCGCACCCGCCCGATCGCCTATGGGCTGCGGCGGATATTGCCGGCATCGGATTGAGTGGCGTCCTGGTGCGCCCGGCAGGACTCGAACCTGCAACCAAGCGGTTATGAGCCGCCAGCTCTGACCAATTGAGCTACAGGCGCACCGACGCGGCGAGTCTGTCCCGGCCTGCCATCCGAAGGCAAGCCACCGATTTGCCACCGCCGGCCCTATCTGGCATACCGCCGGCCCAATTCCCACCCTCCGCGGCGGGCGGCTTCGTGCGGCCGCGGCGGCAACCCATACGCATTTCGTCAAGAGGAAAACCTCGGATGCAACTGGCCCAACTCCTGATCATCGCCTGCGGCTTGCTGGCGTTGGTCTATGGCCTGATCACCACCAAGCAGGTGCTGGCGTCTGATGCGGGCAATGCCCGCATGCAGGAAAGCGCCGCCGCCGTACAGGAAGGCGCGCGCGCCTACCTGAACCGCCAGTACATGACGATCGGTATCGTCGGCGTGGTGATCCTGGTCGTGCTGGCCGCCCTGATGGGCGTCCATACCGCGATCGGCTTCGTCATCGGCGCCGTCCTGTCGGCCGCGGCCGGCTATGTCGGCATGAACGTCTCGGTCCGCGCCAATGTCCGCACCGCGCAGGCCTCGCGCAACGGCCTCGCCGCCGGCCTGGACGTCGCCTTCAAGGCCGGCGCCATCACCGGCATGCTGGTGGTCGGCCTGGGCCTGCTGGGTGTGGCGGGCTACTACTTCGTGC
>CAYZKM010000540.1:0-3769 GCA_964478525.1 uncultured Bifidobacterium sp. | reverse complement strand
GCTTCTATGATGAGGGCGAGGATGTCTGGCCGAAGCGCTATGCCATCTGGGGGCGCCTGATCGCGCAGCAGCCGGGGCAGATCGCCTACTCGATCTGTGATGCCAAGGCGTTCACCTTGTTCATGCCGTCGGTCTATCCGGCCTACAAGGCCGACACGATCGAGGAACTGGCCATCCGCATGAAGCTGGACCCGATCAAGGTCCGCCAGACGGTCGATGCGTTCAACGCCGCGGTCATTCCCGGGCAGAACTTCGACAACTCCAAGCTGGACGGCAACCGGACCCAGGGCCTGACGCCGGACAAGACCAACTGGGCGCGCACCGTGGATAAGGGGCCGTTCTATGGCTATCCGCTGCGCCCGGGCATCACCTTCACCTATCTGGGTGTGCGCGTGAACGAGAAGGCGCAGGTGATGATGGAGAACGGCCAGCCGGCCGGGAATCTGTTCGCCTCGGGCGAGATCATGGCGGGCAACATCCTGGGCAAGGGCTACCTGGCGGGATTTGGCATGACGATCGGCACGGTGTTCGGCCGCATCGCGGGGCAGGAGGCGGCGAACCGTGCAAGAAACTGAAGCGATCCAGCGGGCACGTCACGAAATCGAGGTCTGCAACGCCTGCCGCTACTGCGAGGGGTTCTGCGCGGTGTTCCCCGCACTGGAACTGCGCCGGGAATTCTCGGCCGGCGACCTGAGCTACCTGGCAAATCTGTGCCATAACTGCCGCGGCTGCTATTACGCCTGCCAGTACTCGCCGCCGCACGAATGGGGCATCAACATCCCCCGGATTCTGTCCGAGGTGCGGGCCGAAAGCTACGCCGAATACGCCTGGCCCAAGGGTATGGGATCGCTGTTCGAGCGCAACGGGACCGTGGTGTCGCTGATGATCGCGCTGTCGATCACCGTCGTGCTGGTGCTCAGCATGGTGCTGAACTCACCGGCCAGCTTCTGGGCCGCCCGTCCGGCCGAGGCCGGATCCTTCTATGCCGTCATCCCGCTGATCGTGATGCAGGTGGTGGGCATCGCCTCGTTCGGCTTCTCGCTGGTCGCGATGTGGATGGGCGCGCGCAACTTCTGGCGCGACGCCGGGCCCAAAGAACCGGTCGGCATCACCGCGCTGGCCATCGCGCTGTGGGACGTGCTGACGCTGAAGAACCTGGGCGGCGGCGGCAATGGCTGCAACGATGCGTCCGAGGCGTTCTCGATGAAGCGGCGCAAGCTGCATCACGCGATGTTCTACGGCTTCATGCTGTGCTTCGCGGCGACGACGGTCGGGTTCTTCTATCACGCGGTCGGTGGCTGGCATGCGCCATATGCGTTCTTCAGCGTGCCCGTGCTGCTGGGCACCGCGGGCGGCATCCTGCTGATGATCGGCACGCTGGGGCTGTTCGCGATGAAGCTGGTCGATGATCCCGGCCCGACCGTGCGCAAGCTGCTGGGCGGCGATGTCGCCATGCTGCTGCTGCTGGCGATGGCGGCGCTGACGGGGCTGGTGCTGCTGGCCGTGCGCACCACCGGCGCGATGGGCCTGGCCCTGGCCATCCATCTGGGCTTCATCCTGGCACTGTTCCTGGTGCTGCCCTATTCCAAGATGACGCATGGCGTCTACCGCTCGGCCGCCCTGCTGCGTCGCGCGGCAGAGCGGAACATGAAGCCCCTGGGCGGGGAATAGGCACCCCCGCGCCCCAGGCCCGTCAGCCCGAAGGGGGACGCAGCGATGACCGCGGTTTTCACCGGCGGTCATCGCTTCGTCTTCTTCTGCGTCAGCGCCTTGCCTCCATTTCGATAGAAAGAATGGTCAGACATGACCGACAGAACCACCGGCGAACCGACAGGCCACGGCAATCCGTCAGCGCGGGTGAAGGAAATCGCGCGGGACGAGTTCCGCCGCTACGCCATCGCCTTCATCTACATCTTCGTGCTGCTCAGCCTGTTCACGGTGCATGAGGAGATCGCACTGCGCGCGCATGGCGGCACGTCGCAAGCCATCCCGTTCGCCCCGCACGGCTTTGCCATCGTCAACGCCCTGGTGCTGGGCAAGATCGCGATGGTGGTGGAAAGCCTGCGGCTTGGCGCACGGATCAAACCCAATCCGCTAATTTATCCCATCGTCATCGAGTCCCTGCTGCTCGCGGTGCTGTTCATTGCCATGCACGTGCTGGAAAGCGTCGTTGGCGGCTGGCTGCATGGGCGGTCACTGGAGGTCAGCGTGCCGGTGATTGGCGGCGGCGGCTGGATCGGCGTCGCCTTCGCCATGGTCAGCTTCTTCGTGGCAATGCTGCCGTTCTGCGGATTCCGCCAGATCACGCTCGCGATCGGCTGGCCCAGAATGCGGGCGATCCTGTTTGGACCATCCGCCGGTGACTCGCTGAAGAACGATTGACCACCACAACCTCTCTGCAAGCCGCATCGTGTGAACGTGACAATAACGGCAATGGCACCCATGATGCCCAAAAGCCCAACGCATGGTACGATGCGTGCCGACCGGGAAACACTGGCGCGGCAACCGCACGAAACGGAGCATGACGATGAGCAATCCGATTGGCCTCACCGAAGGGGGTGAAAACGCATCCGATACGATCGCGGCGGGTGGCACAGGTGCCGCTTCGGCGGTCATGCGTCCCATCGGTATCTCCCCGTCGATCAATACGGCACCGAACGAGGACTGGTTTCGCGGCAACCAATGGCCGCCGGAGAATACCGAGCCTCCGTCAGGCACGCCGGCGGCCTGGCATCAATCTGCCACCCGGCACTTCACGCCTGTCACCTGGCCCCAGGGCCAGGGCGCGCCGTTCGAAGTGACGATGCCGCCGCGCGCCTGGGACCCGCAATGGTATCAGATGGTACTGCTGTCGGAATTCGCCCGCGCCTGGGCACCCACGCTGGCCCTGGACACGACGCTGACGACGATCCTGACAACCGCATTGCAGCCGGCCAATCTGGAAAAGGAACGACGCGAACTGAAATCCCTGATCGAGTTTCGCGCCAACCTGATGTCCGAGGCCGTGGCTCAGATGAATGGCTTCGAAGCCTATTTCCAGGGCGCATTGTTCTTCCACTCGTCGTCGCATCCCAGCACGCATCTGCTGTATCATGGCGCCATGCGCGCGGCGGACCTGGCCGTGATGCACTACAAGAACAAGTTCCAGCGCCCGCGGCCGTCGCAACTCTGGCCGGACCTGATGCCGCCGATCGCGGTGCCAGGCCATGCCGCCTTCCCGAGCGGACACGCGACCCAGGCGAACACCGCTGCCGCTGTGCTCGCCGCGGTCGCCGGCGCCATCGTTCCGGACGTGGTGGATGTCACCAACCGGTTGGCCCAGCGCATCGCCCGCGGCCGCGAGGTACTGGGCCTGCACTATCCGTCCGACAGCGCGGCCGGCGCGCAATTGGCTGCCGCCATCGTGCCGGTCTACCTCGCATGCCCGACCGTCAGCAGGCTGGTCCTCGCCGCTCGGCGGGAGTGGCAGGATTACGCGAACTGACCACGCATCGTCAGTGCGGCAGCGCCAGGCGTGCCGTCGCGGCGTTGATGATGCCATGGCCCAGCCGGCTGTCCCATGCGGCACCGCCGCCGGACAGCTTGCGCGCCGATTTCAGCAACGCATCCTTCATGACAGCTGGCGATACATCCGCCTGACCGCACTTCGCGCCGCTGCGCAGCGCCGCGACCACGCCGGCGGCCACGGCACACGCGGCTGATGTGCCGGAGTTCAAAGCCGCCACGTCACGGTTTTCGCGTAAATTCGACGGCGCGCACAGACCCGGCT
>CAYZKM010000539.1:0-3779 GCA_964478525.1 uncultured Bifidobacterium sp. | reverse complement strand
CCATCGGCGCGCGCCCAGCCGGCCAGGACCTGCGCGCGGTTCAGCTCCTGCCCACGCGCGACGCACACGGCGGCCGAGCGGCCGTTGTCCTCGTGCAGGCGCAGCGAGCAATCGACGGCGTTGCCGCGCACCAGGGCGGCCAGCGCATTGGCGGATGCCACGCCGCAATCCACCTCGGCCGCGCCCGCCCCGCCGCAGCTGGTACCCCGGGCCGGGGCACTGATGCCGTCCAGCCGCACCACCCGCTCGGCCAGCCGCAGCGTCGCCCCATCCATCACCGCGACCTGCCCGGCATTGGCCACCAGCCTCACGATGGCCGGGCCTTGCGCCGGCGCCTCGGACGGGCGGGCAATCAGCCAGGTGCCGGTCAGCAGCATCGCCGCACCGCCCGCCACGGCCATCAGGGTGCGCCGGCCCGGGATCAGGCCGGGCGGCAGCACCGAGCGGGCGGCGTTCGGACGGAAAATGCGGCGCTTGTGGTTGAGCGACACGAGCCTTCTCCCCCGGGGTGGTTGGAGCCAGAAAAACCGACTCGGATTCCCCGGCTGGCCGCCGGGGTCAAGTCCAGAACGGCGCTACCCGGCGGAATTTTTCCCAGGCGCCCAGAATGGCGGGCCGGACCATCGCCGCCCGCGCGGCCATGAACCCTTGTACCAGGCCGATCGCATAGCCATGCCGACCGGCCGGCCCGCCGAGTTCACCCAGCAGCCCGGCGGCGACCGCGCCGTCGTTCAGCACGCCCAGCTCCTGCTGCAGGCGGCTCAGCCGGCGGATGAACCGTTCGGACGCCTTGCCCGGATACAGCGGGACGAACACCTCGGCGGCATAGCGGGCACGCTTGGCGCGCAGCCGCAGGTCGTGCAGGGCGGGGATGTCCAGCTTCCCGATGCCCTTGCCGGCGGATCGCAGCCGGCGCTGGCGGCGCTGCATCACGGCGGCGACGAACTGCGCCATCCCCTCGGCCGAGGGCGCGGGATGGTCCGGCCCGCCGGTCCAGCCGGCGCTGGCCGACAGCCAGGCCAACTCGATGCACAGCAGGCGGAACGCCGGGCCCAGCAGGTACTCCCGCAGCGCCGCATGGCATTCCTGCCGCCGCGCCTCGGCCGCCGCCAGCAGCCGGTGCAACCGACGCTCGTCTGGGAAGCAGGCGCGCACGGGCAGCGCGGTTTCGGTGCAGAACACGTCCCAATCCCGCGACGGCCCCAGCCGTCCGCCCAGCACCTTCAGCCCCGCCGCGGCGCGATCCAGCCTGGGATGCGCGACGCCGCCGCGGAACAGCGTGATCGCCGAACGCGCCCGGCGGACCGCGACGCGCATCTGGTGCACCGGCTCGGTGCCGTGGCGGCCGTCCAGCACCAGGGGCGCGAAGTGCAGCACCACATCCGTCAGGTGCCCCAGCGTGTGGCGGAAGGCGCCGGTGACGGTGGCGGTGTCCTCGGTATCGGCCGGCAGGACCGGCGTGCCCAGCCGCCGAGCGGGTGGATCGGCCGCATCCTGCGACAGCGCGACGGCCTCGGCGGCCAGGCTGGCGCGCGGCAGGGTCAGCGGCAAGGCCTGCGACAGGGCCAGGGCGAGGTGCAGCACCGCCGCCTCCTCGCCATCCAGCAGGATGCGGCAGGCGGGGCGTTCGGCCGGGCCGGCGCGCAGCATGCCGCGGCGGATGGTCAGCGTGGCCGGCGCGCCTTCCACCGTTAACGTGTGCGTCGTGTCCCGCCCGTCGAAGCGGGCCAGCGCGGCGGTGCCCGCCGGCAGGCGGTCGGCATGGCCGTCGCGGTCCGCGGCATGGGCGATCACCGGGGCGGGCGCGCCTGGCAGCCAGGCGGCGTCGCGGGGATGGATGCGCTCGATCGCCCAGCCGTCGCGGGCCTCGGCCAGGATCAGGCCGGCTCCGACCAGCTCCCGGGTTTCCCCGTCATGCCAGGTGATCCGGCAGGTCCGGCTGGCGGGGCGGCCCTGGCGCGACGCGGCGATGATCGGCAGGCGGGCGATGCGGGCGGCGTCGTCGGCGCGGCAGGCCAGCTCCATCCGCATGATGGTCAGCCCGCCGCCTCCAGCGCGCGCGGGGTCAGGAACCGGACCAGCCGGCCGGCGCCGCGGCCGATCCGGGACCAGGGCAGGCTGATCGAGAACTCGGCCAGCGCCGCGGTGGGGAAGCCCTCGGCCAGGCGGCGCGCGGCATCCTGCGCGGCCGGTGGCGCGGGGTCGCTGCCCAGCAGCAGGGCCAGGTCGTGCATGCCGGGATTGTGACCGATCACCAGCACGCTGCGCGCGGTCTCGGCCACCGCGCGCAGCACGGCCAGCATCTGTTCGGCACTGGCCAGGTACAGGGCGTCCATCGGCTCGACCAGCGGGGTGTCGTCCCACGGTTCCAGCGCCGCCAGGGTCTCCTGCGTGCGCCGCGCGGTGGAGACCAGCACGATGTCGGGGGCCAGGCCGAGTTCGCGCATCGCGCGCCGCATCGTCCCCGCCGATCGCAGGCCGCGGGCGTTCAGCGGGCGCTGCCGGTCGGACATCGCGGGATCATCCCAGGCGGACTTGGCGTGGCGGAGAAGCAGGAGCTGACGCATGGCGCGCCACTGTGGCACGTCCTGGCCGGCTTGTCCCGTGCCGGTCGATATGCATTGCGATGCTGCAGCGACGGCGCCGGTCAGACGATCGGTCCGCTGACCTCGCGCGTCAGCTTCTGGCGCATCGCCTCGGTGAAATCGGCGAAATTCGCGCAGGTCACGGCGAAGGCGCCGGGTCCGCCGATCACGTCTGCGGTGTAGCTGGCCAGCAGGTCCGCCTCCTCGTGCAGGATGCACAGGCCGTTGATGGTGATGCCGGCGGCGGCCATGCGGTCGCGGATCGGGCCGGGGGCGATGCCGTCATTGGACCGGCCGTCGCCGACCACGTCGACGACGCTGCGGGCGGGATTGGCCTGCAGCCGCGCCAGCAGCGTCAGCGCGGCCAGCAGCGCCTCGCCGATGGCGGTCTGCCCGGCGCGGATGGTGCGCGGCATGTTGTCGATGGTCTCGGCGAAGGCCAGCAGGTCGGCTTCCGACCCGATGCGGGTCCAGGGCGTGATGATGTCCTGCTGGCCGGCGCCCGACCACAGCAGCGCCGACAGCATCGACGCCCCGGCGGGCCCGCGCGTCAGCCCGGCGATGACCGTGGGGTCGCGCAGCGCGGCGGCGGTACCGCCGGCGATCAGGCCGAACTCGTCGTACTGGACGCTGGCCGATCCATCGATGGCCAGCACCAGCGCGAGGTCGACACGAGGCAGGGCACTGCCGCTCATGGCACACCACCACGGGGATCGCCGGCGGGGGGATACGCGCCGCGCATCCCGTCAGCGGTCAGTCGGCGGCGTCGGCGTCGGCCAGGTCGGGCCGCGCCTTCGTCTTCTTTTCGGCGCGGATGCGGGCCAGCGCGGTCTCTACATGGCGGCTGAACACGTATTCGGCCGGGCGCTGCCGATCCAGCGGGATATCGGGCGCCATCGGGCCTGCCGTGCGGATGCCGCGCAGCACCTGCGCCGCCGCGCGCCAGGGCCGGTTGATGGTTTCCTTGACGGCGGTGGCCTCGAAGCCGCAATGCACCATGCAGTCGGCGCATTTTTCATAGTTGCCGACGCCGTACTTGTCCCAGTCGGTGGTTTCCATCAGCTCCTGGAACGACTTGGCATAGCCTTCGCCCAGCAGGTAGCAGGGGCGCTGCCAGCCGAAATAGGTGCGGCAGGGGGTGCCCCAGGGCGTGCACTTGAAGGTCTGGTTGCCGGCCAGGAAGTCCAGGAACAT
>CAYZKM010000538.1:0-3785 GCA_964478525.1 uncultured Bifidobacterium sp. | reverse complement strand
TTGCCATACAAGCGGTAGGCGACTCGAGCAGCGTCCGCTTGGTCGGCATCGACGGTTGGAGCTGGGACGCCCCGTTCTCGCTGACGCGGCAGAAGGTGATGGCGACCGGCGACGCCAGCCTGATCTGGGAAGGCCACCGTGCCGGCCGCGAGATCGGCTATTGCCACCTGGAGAAGCTGCACAATCTGGAGCAATTGCCGCCCGACGGGTTCGAGGTGGTATGCTTCCCCGTCAAGGTGCACCGCGCGTCCGCGGGATGGACGCGCGCGGTCGCCGTCATCAACGACTAGGAGCAATCCCATGCCTGTGTTTCGGGTCCCCGACATGACCTGCTCGGGGTGCGTCCGTGCCGTGACCGGTGCGATTCAGGAGATCGACGCGGATGCGAAGGTCGATGCGGACCTGGACAGCAAGCAGGTCAACGTGACCAGCAACGCCGCGTCCGACGCCCTGGCCGCCGCGATGCGCGATGCCGGCTTCACGGTCGAGGCCGCGGCCTGACGGCAAGGGCCGGGGTTCGCGCCCCGGCCGGTCCGGCTACTTGCAGGGGAAGCGCTGCCCCATGAATTTCATCAGCGCATCCTGGGCATTCATCGGCTTGGCGTCCGCCGAGGCGCGCACCCAGTTCGCGAACTCGGTCATCGTCGCCACGCGCGTGGGCGCCGGGGCGGTGATGCAGAACGGTTTCTTGTCCCCCGCCCGCTTCGTCTCCAGATCGAACGTCGCCTGCGCATAGCCCAGGCAGAAATTCAGCCGAGCCGACCCGGCCGGATCCTTGCCACTGGCGCTGCACAGTTCAGCAAGCTCGGCGCCGGTCCGCGCATGCAGCGCCTGGCCCTGCGCGGCGGCCGGCTGGCCGGCCAGCACGGGGATGGCGGCCAGCGCGGCCAGGATGAACAGACGCTTCATTCGGGTACTCCTTCAGACTCGATCACGCTTCGGCCCGCCTGCCACCGCTCCCACCCCGAGGACCGCAGCGCGCAGGCCGGGCAGGTGCCGCAGCCATATCCCCAGGCGTGGCGACGCGAGCGGTCGCCCAGATAGCAGCTGTGGGATCGTTCGCGTATGGTCTCGACCAGTGCCTCGCCACCCAGGGCCAGGGCCAGCTTCCAGGTGGCGGCCTTGTCGCGCCACATCAAGGGCATCTCCAGCACCAGGCGGCGTTGCAGCCCCAGATTCAGCGCCAGCTGCATCGCCTTGATCGTGTCGTCGCGGCAGTCGGGGTAACCGGAATAGTCGGTTTCGCACATGCCGCCGACGATCCGGCGCAGACCGCGGCGATAGGCAATGGCGGCCGCACAGGTCAGGAACAGCAGGTTGCGCCCAGGCACGAAGGTGTTGGGCAGGCCGTCGGCGGTCATGGCGATGGCCACGTCCTGGGTCAGTGCTGTCTGCCCCAGGCCGGCGATGGTGGCGGCCAGATCGACCATGTGGTCCGGCCCCAGGCGCGGCGTCGCCATCGCCTGGCGCAGCGGTTCACGGCATTCCAGCTCGATCGCATGGCGCTGGCCATAGGCAAAGCCGACGGTCTCCACATGGGGATAGCGGTCCAGCGCCCAGGCCAGGCAGGTCGCGGAATCCTGGCCGCCGGAAAACAGCACCAGGGCGTGGTCCTCGGAAATCGGTTCGCGCATGGGCCGAGTGTGGCACGAAAGCCGATGGCGCGGGCACCCCCTCGCAAGGTTTCACGTGTCGCCCTATCTTCCGCCCATGAACCTCGATTTCTCGGAAGACGAAATCCGTCGCTACTCCCGCCACATCCTGTTGCAGGAGGTCGGCGGCATCGGGCAGGCGAAGCTGAAGGCGGCGAAGGTGCTGCTGCTGGGGGCGGGCGGGCTTGGCTCGCCGCTGGCGCTGTACCTGGCCGCCGCGGGGATCGGCACGCTGGGCATCGTCGACGACGACCATGTCGAGATTTCCAACCTGCAGCGCCAGATCGCGCATACCACCGCACGGATCGGCGTCGCCAAGGCGACCTCGGCGGCCGAGGCGGCGCTGGCGATCAATCCGGGCATCCAGGTCAACACCCACCCGTTCCGGCTGACCGCCGGCAACGCGCTGGACCTGATCCGCCGCTATGACCTGGTCTGCGACGGGACCGACAATTTCGGCAGCCGCTTCCTGATCGCGGATGCCTGCGCCCTGGCGAAGCGGACCCTGGTCTCGGCCGCCGTCCTGCGGTTCGAGGGGCAGTTGTCCACCTTCAAGCCGCACGAGGGCGGGCCGTGCTATCGCTGTCTGTATCCCGAACCGCCGCCGCCTGGCGTGGTGCCATCCTGCAGCGAGGCCGGGGTTCTGGGCGCCGTCACCGGCGTGATGGGCACGTTGCAGGCGACCGAGGTGATGAAGGAGATCCTGGGCGTCGGCGACACGATGTCGGGCCGGCTGCTGGTGTGGGACGCGCTGGCGACGCGGTTCCGCACGGTGAAGCTGCGGCCCGATCCCAAGTGCCATCTGTGCGGGCCGGATGCGACGATCAAGGACCTGTCCGCCCACATCGATACCACGGGGCCGGTCTGTGCCGTCTGACCAGGCGCTGGGCGTGCTGCTGCTGTCCGGTGACCATGACCGGGCGCACTACGCCTTCGTGGTTGCCTCGGGCGCCGCGGCCATCGGGCGGGCCGTGACGGTGTTCGCCACCAATCGCGGCTGCCACGCGCTGTTCGCCGATTGGTCGGGCCTGGTGGATGCCGGCCGCGACGACCGCATCCAGGCCGCCGGCGTGGCGGGCCTGGCGACGCTGCGGGACGCCTGCGTCGAGATGGATGTGCGCCTGATGGCGTGCGAGGCCGGGCTGCGGGCCGAGGGGCTTGACGCCGCGCGCCTGTTGCCGAGCGTGCAGGTGGCAGGCATTGCCACCTTCCTGTCGGCGTTCGGAACCGGCCAGATCGTCACGATCTGACCGGCGTTCCGGTCAGGACCGGTAGGACCCGTTGATGTCGATGTAGCCGTGCGTCAGGTCGCAGGTCCAGACGGTGGACTTGCCGCGACCCAGCCCGAGGTCGATGTCGATCTCGATCTCTCGGCCTTTCATGTGGGCCACGACCGGCGTTTCGTCGTAGCCCGGCACGACCCCGCCTTCCCGGGCCATCCAGGTGCCGCCGACGCCGATCGACAGCTTGTCGCGATCCGCTGGTTCGCCGGCCTTGCCGACGGCCATCACGATGCGGCCCCAGTTCGCGTCCTCGCCGGCGATGGCGGTCTTCACCAGCGGGGAGTTGGCGACCGCCATCCCGATCTTCTTGGCCGACCGCGCCGTGGTCGCGCCGGTGACGTTGATGCGGACCAGCTTCTGCGCGCCTTCCCCGTCGCGGGTGACCTGCAGCGCCAGGTCCAGCAGCAGATCGTTCAGCTTGGCGGCGAAATCGGACAGGATGCGCCCGCCCTCGGCCGGCACGCGCGGGTGCCTGGCCTGCCCGGTCGCGATCAGCAGCACGGTGTCCGATGTCGACGTGTCGGAATCGACCGTCGTGCAGTTGAACGTGCCGTCGACGCCCTTCTTCAGCAGGCTTTGCAGCACGTCGGCCGGGATCTTGGCATCGGTGAAGATGAAGCACAGCATCGTGGCCATGTCGGGCGCGATCATGCCGCTGCCCTTGGCGATGCCTGAGATCCGTACCTCGGTCTCGCCGATCTTCGCCACCCGGGTCGCCGCCTTGGGGAAGGTGTCGGTCGTCATGATGCCGCGCGCGGCGGCTTCCCAGGCGTCCTCGCTCAGGCCCGCATGCAGGTCGGGCAGGGCGGCGACCAGCTTTTCATGCGGCAGGACTTCCCCGATCACGCCG
>CAYZKM010000537.1:0-3786 GCA_964478525.1 uncultured Bifidobacterium sp. | reverse complement strand
CTGCCGTCAGAGGCCGAGTGGGAATATGCCGCCCGCGCCGGCACCACGGCATCCCGATACTGGGGCGACACGTTCTTCGACGCCGACCTGCATGTGTGGAGCGACCGCACCGCGCGGTGGACCGCCCCGGTGGACGAACGCCTGCCCAACCCGTTCGGCCTGCACGACATGCTGGGCAATGTCTGGGAATGGACCGCGGATTCCTGGCACGCCAGCTATCGCGGCGCACCGGCCGACGGATCGGCCTGGATCGACGGCGACGAGGCCTGGCGCGTGCTGCGCGGCGGCGCCTGGTACGGCCCGGCCAAGATGGTGCGCGCCGGCCTGCGTTTTCGCGTCGAGCCCGATTATCGCGACACCGATACCGGGTTCCGCCTCGCGCGCGCCGACGTCCTGCCCTGACGGCAGCGCCTGGCAGGGGATGGGCTTGCCCCGCCACGTGCGATCGCGCAAGACACGGTGATGGCCCCTGACTTCAACACGCTGCGCATCGCCCGGGTCCGGCGGGAAACCGCCGACGCGGTCTCGCTGACCTTCGACGTGCCCGCCGCGCTGGCCGGCGCGTACCGGTTCGTGCCGGGCCAGTACCTGACCTTGCGCGCCACCATCGGCGGGCAGGACCTCCGTCGCAGCTACTCCATCTGCTCGGCCCCCGGCGAACCGCTGCGGGTCGGGATCAAGCGGGTCGAGGGCGGCCGCTTCTCCGCCTGGGCGTTCGAGACCCTGTCGGATGGGGACACGCTGTCGGTGATGACGCCGGAAGGCCGGTTCGGCCCGGGTCCCGCCCCAACCGGGGGGCGGACCATCGCCGCGTTCGCCGCGGGGTCGGGGATCACACCGATCCTTTCCATCATCAAGGCAGTGCTGGCAGAGGAGCCGGATACGCGGGTCTGGCTGTTCTATGGCAACCGCTCGACCGGCAGCATCATGTTCCGCGACGAGATCGAGGACCTGAAGGACCGCAACCTCTCGCGCCTGTCGGTCTTCCACGTCCTGTCGCGGGAACAGCAGGACATTCCCGTGCTGAACGGGCGGCTGGATTCCGACAAGCTGCGCCTGCTGCTGCGCGCCGTCCTGCCCGCCGCGGCGATCGACCAGGCGCTGGTATGCGGTCCGCAGCCGATGATCGAGGGCCTGGCGACGACGCTCCGCGACCTCGGCATCCCGGAGGAGCGCGTGCATGTGGAACGCTTCACCCCCGCTTCGGACGCGCCACCGCCCCGCCCGCCGGTGGCGCGGGATGCCCCGCCCGCCGCGGTTGTCACGGTGATCCATGACGGCGTGCGCGTCGATGTCCCGGCCGCCGAAGGGGAGGCGATCATCGACGCCGCCATCCGCGCCGGGCGCACCCTGCCCTGGTCCTGCAAGGGCGGCATGTGCTGCACCTGCCGAGCGAAGGTGGTGGAAGGGCGGGTGGAGATGGCGGTGAATTATTCGCTGGAGCCGTGGGAGCTTCAGGCGGGGTTCGTGCTGACCTGCCAGGCACACGCGGTGACGCCGCGCGTGGTGGTGGATTTCGACGCGGTGTAGGGAAATCCCGTGACGCCGGTCCGGGCCCCCGGGATAGATTTCCCGGGGGCCTGGCGCCCTTCAGCGCATCGTCAGCCCCGGCATTCCCTTTTCCCGCCATTCGCGCAGCACCTCGAAATACCGCAGCGACCCCGCGCCATAGGTTTCCGAGAAGAACCCGTTGCGGTTCCCCTTCGCGCCCTCGCTGTTGTAGTAGCCGGGGGTGCACTCCTCGAAGAATGTCGCGTTGGTGCCGGCCAGGGATTTCACCTCGGCCACATAGGCGTCGACCGCGTTCGGGGCTGGTTCGATCACATCGAACCCCTTGGCGCGGGCCTCGGTGACCATGTGGCGGATATGGCTGGTCTGGTTCTGCAGCGACAGCGGCAGGTTCACCGTCACCGCCGCCTGCTGGCGTCCGATGAAGAAGCAGTTGGGAAAGCCGTTGGTGGTCATGCCATGCAGGGTGCGGGTGCCGTCAGCCCAGTGGTCGGACAGCTTCACCCCGTCGCGGCCCACGATGTCGTAGCCGGCGCGCCGGGTGAACGACGTGCCGACCTCGAATCCGGTCGCGAAGATCAGGCAGTCCAGCTTGTATTCCATGCCGTTGGCAACGACACCATCGGTGGTCAGCCGCTGCACGCCCTGGCCCATCGTATCCACAAGTGTCACGTTCGGGCGGTTGTATGTGGCCAGGTACTCGTCGTGGAAGCACGGGCGCTTGCAGAACTGCCGGTACCAGGGCTTCAGCTTCGCGGCCGTTTCCGGGTCTTTCACGATCGCGTCCACCCGGGCGCGGACCTGGTTCATCTTGCGATAGTCCTGCAGCACGATCAGCTGGTCGCGTTCATCGTCCGTCAGCCGGCGGCCTACCGTGCGGGATGCGAGTTCCGCCGCCGTCGCGGTCAGGTTGCGGAAGATGTCGGTCCAGCCGTCGTGCACCAGGTCCTCGGCCTGGTCGCCGCCGCTGACCAGGATGTTGAAGTTCTCCATCCGCCGGTACTGCCAGCCCGGGCGCAGCGACGCCGCCCAGGCCGGATCGGTCTCGTGGTTGTTGCGCACATCGACCGAGGACGGGGTGCGCTGGAAGACGAAAAGCTGGCGTGCCGAGGCGCCGAGATGCGGGATGCACTGCACCGCGGTGGCACCGGTGCCGATGATGCCGACGCGCTTGTCGGCAAGGCCCGTCAGGGTGCCGAAGCTGTCTCCGCCGGTATAGCGATAGTCCCACCGGCTGGTGTGGAACGTGTGGCCCTGGAACTCGTTGATGCCGGGAATGCCCGGCAGCTTCGGGCGGCTGAGCGGGCCGTTCGCCATCGCCACGAACTGCGTGCGGAACCGGTCGCCGCGGCTGGTGCTGATGATCCACCGGCGGGCCGCGTCGTCCCAGCGCATCTCGGTGATCGAGGTCTGCAGCAATGCGTCGTCGTACAGATTGTAGTGACGGGCGATGCGGCGGCTGTGTTCCAGGATCTCCGGCGCGAACGTGTATTTGTGCTTCGGGATGTAGTTCAGCTCCTCCAGAAGCGGCAGGTAGCAATAGGATTCCACGTCGCACATCGCGCCGGGATAGCGGTTCCAGTACCAGGTGCCGCCGAAATCCCCGCCGGTTTCGACCATGCGCAGGCGCCTGATGCCGGCCTCGCGCAGGCGTGCCGCCATCAGCAGGCCGCCGAAGCCACCGCCGATGATGGTGAACTCCACCTCGTCGGTGACCGGCGCGCGGGTGAAACCGGGATCCACATAGGGATCGTCGACATAGCGGGAGAATTCGGCCACGACCTCGACATATTGGCCGATGCCCTCGGGGCGGACGCGACGGTCGCGTTCCGCCATATAGCGGTTGTACAGGGCGTCGGGGTCGAAATCGATGTCGCCGGCGACGGCGGCGACGGCCGGATGGATCTGCATGATGCGCGGTTTCCTTGGACAGCCCGGGCAGGATAAAGCTTTGCCCGACCGCCGCAACCGCCGCCCGCGCCCTGTCCCGCGGCCGCCGTCGCGGCCTATTCTGGCTGCGCCTTCTTGTGCGCCAGCAGCGCCATCAGCCGCCGGTCGCGCCATTCCTGGCGCACCGGCTGCAGGTTGGCCGGCAGCTCCTCCCGGCGCGCGGCCTGCAGGCGGCCGACCAGGGCCTGGTCCCACACGCGGGGTGTCGCCTGTTCCTGCATCTTCCAATACAGCGGTCCATGCCGGTCGCAGTAATCCGCCAGCCCGCCGGGCGCGCTTAGGTCGATCGTCTCCGGCAGGCCCATGAAACCCCAGCGCAAGCCCAGC
>CAYZKM010000536.1:0-3794 GCA_964478525.1 uncultured Bifidobacterium sp. | reverse complement strand
GTTCCAGCCAGGCGCCGACATCGTTGTGCAGCGCCTCGGTGCCGTCTTCGCGCGCCGCCAGGCCGCGCTTGCGCCAGCCGGACACGCCACGGGCCAGGAACCCGTCCGGGCGGCCCAGATCGTCCAGCCCCACGGCCGCGGTGTCCACGGCATGGATCGCGGCGATGGTTTCCAGCAGCACCTGCGACAGCCGGGTCCCGATCTCCGGTCGGTTGGCCAGGTCGGGCGGCATATGCTCCCGGATCACCAGGCCCGGACGGTATTCGATGATCTGGAACCGCTGGCCGATGATCGACGGGTCGTCACACAGATGCAGGCCACGCGCGATGAACGGCAGCGCATCAGGCAGGCGCGAGAGGATGCGGAACTCCCGCGCCATGTCATAGGCGCCGGCCGGCAATTCCCCCATCGGCGGGCGGCGCAGCACGGCGGGCCTGCCGTCCAGGTGGATCAGATAGTTCAGGTTGGCCAGCCCGCCCGAGAACTGGCGTGGCGGCGGATCGTCGTCCAGCCGCAGCCCGTGGATGGCGAGATGGGCGCGCACGGCGGCCCAGTCCAGCGGCACGCTGTCGGCCAATGATCGCAGGTCGGTGGACGGTTCGTCCGGCACGGGTCCTCCTATCGGTCTGGCGCGCGGGCGGTTAGAAATACCCCCACGGACCGGGACTGAATACAGGAGGAATCCCATGACGCAACCAACAGCCGTCACCCGCGCCGCCGTGCTTGGCGCCGGCACGATCGGGGCAAGCTGGACCGCATGGTTCCTTGCCCGCGGGATGTCGGTGGATGTATGGGACCCGCGGCCCGAGGCGGCCGACTATGTCCGCCGCTATGTCGCCGATGCCTGGCCGGCGATGGCGCGAATCGGCATGGTGGCGGGCGCGTCACCGGATGCCTGGACCTTCCGCGCCACACCCGAGGACGCCGTCGCCGGCGCGCAGTTCGTGCAGGAAAACGCCCCCGAGCGGCTGGCGGTGAAGCGGGAGCTGTATGCCCGCATCGACGCGGCGCTGCCGGCGGACGCGATCCTGGCATCGTCCACGTCGGGCCTGCTGATGTCGGATATCCAGGCCGGATTCCGATCGGCGGCGCGCATGGCGGTCGGGCATCCGTTCAATCCGCCGCACCTGATCCCGCTGGTGGAAGTCGTGGCCGGAAAGGAGACCGCGCCGGAAACCGTGCGCTGGTGCCTCGATTTCTACAATCACATCGGCAAGAAGGCGATCTGGATCCGCAAGGAGGCTGCGGGCCATCTGGCGAACCGGCTGCAGGCGGCACTGTGGCGGGAAGCGGTGGCGGCGGTGGCCTCGGGCCTGGCGAGCGTGGAGGATGTGGACATCGCCATCAGCGCCGGTCCCGGCCTGCGCTGGGCCGCGATGGGACCGCACATGACCTTCCATCTGGGCGGCGGCGAGGGCGGCATGACCCATATGCTGGACCAGTTCCGCCCCGCCTTCACCGCCTGGTGGGCAACGATGCAGACCCCGGTGCTGACCGACGAGGTGTGCGCGCAGATCATTGCCGGCGTGGCCGACGAGGCGAAGGGCAAGTCCATGGCCGAACTGGTGGCCGAACGCGACGCGGTGCTGCTGCCGCTGCTGGCGCTGAAGGCAAAACTGGACAAGTGATCACTGCCGATCGCCATCCGGCTATGGTATCCGGGTGGCGATCTCGGAGGATGATGAATGCCGCGTTTGACCGGCACTGCTCGTTTTGGCGCCGTGCGCCGGTGCGGCATCGGCCTGGCGCTGCTGGCTGCCACGGCCATGGCGGCGCCGGTATCGGCCCAGGTTCAGCCCCAGGCCCCGGCGCGCCGGCCGGCCGCGCCGCCGGCACCGGCACCGGCCCGTACGCCGGCGCCACAGGCAGCGCCCGCGCCCGCGCCACAGGCAGCGCCGGCACCAACCACAATCCCGATCCCACCGGTCTCGGCGATGACCGCGGCCGAACTGCAGGGCGTGACCTGCATCGTCGCCGGTGTGATGACGGCTGTGGGGGCGCTCGCCTACAGCGGCACGGTCGCCTCGACGGTCGGGTCCAGCGCATGGACGCTGCCGCTGCTGATCGCTCCGGCCATGGCCGGCGGCTATGCGATCGGATGCAGCGTGGGCGCGACCACCGGCCCCGGCGCGGTCTGGCTGTACAACCGCTATTTCAGCGACCACTGACGACGGATCAGGCGCCCGTCCGCCGTGCCGCGCGCCAGCCGTCGCGACCGCCTGCGCCGCAGGCCATCGGCGTGCTATGCCCGGTGGAAACGGAGGAAACATCATGACCCAGCCCGTGCTGTTCGAGGTGACCGATGGCGTCGGGGTGATGACGCTGAACCGGCCCGACAAGCTGAACGCGTTCACCCAGGACATGCTGCACGCCCTGGTCGCCTGCCTCGATGAATGCGACAGCCGCGACGATGTGCGCGTGGCCGTGCTGACCGGCATGGGCCGCGGCTTCTGCTCGGGCGGCGATGTCGGGGGCATGGGCGGGGCGGCGGACAACCGTCCGCACGTGACCAAGAATCGCATCTGGAACGACATCCAGGCGTTCCCCAAGCGCGCCGCCCGGTTCGAGAAGCCGCTGATCGCCGCGGTGAACGGCGTGGCCGCCGGGGGCGGGATGGACCTGGCCCTGGCCTGCGACATCCGCGTGGCGGGGCAGTCGGCCCGCTTCGCCGAGACCTATGCCAGGATCGGGCTGCTGCCGGGCGGCGGCGGGGCGTGGTTCCTGCCGCGCCTGGTCGGCACCGCCCGCGCGCTGGAACTGCTGTGGACCGCCGAGTTCATCGACGCCGATCAGGCGCGCGAGATCGGGCTGGTGAACCATGTCTATCCCGATGTCGCGCTGATGACCGAGACGCTGGCCCTGGCGCGGCGGATCGCCGCGATGCCGCCATTGTCGGTGCGGCTGATCAAGCGGGCGGTGCATCAGGGGATGCAAGCCGACATGACGACGGCGTTCGACCTGATCAGCTCGCATATCGCGATCGCCCGTGCGGGGCACGATCATGCCGAGGCGATCGCCGCGTTCCGCGAGAAGCGGCTGGGTCACTACGACGGGTATTGACGCCCGTCATACACGAAAACGGCGCCGGCCTTTCGACCGGCGCCGCCTTGCATCGTGTGGCCGAGCGGCTCAGGCCGGGGCGAAGAACGGCAGCTTGGGGCCGCCATCCTCGGTCTGCACCCATTGAATCTTCACATCCATGCCGATCTTCACGTCCTTGGGGGCGCAGCCGATGATGTTGGTCATCATCTTCGGCCCTTCGGCGAGTTCGACATAGGCGATGACATAGGGCGGGTTCGCCCGCTCCATCGCCGAGTAGGTATAGACCTTGCCCTTGCCGGAGACCTCTTTCCACTCCACCGGGCCCAGCGTGAAGGGCGAGATGCCGCGCGGATACCAGATGTATTTTCCGGTTTCCTTGCACTGCGGAATGACCAGCTTCTCCTGCGCCGCGCCGTCCCAGAACGGCTTGGTCTCGGGGTTGGTCTCAGGCGTTCCGATGAACGGAATCTTGCGGTCAGCCATGATGGATTACTCCCGCTCCAGGATCACAGTGCTGCCGACATGGCGGGTGCCGAGGCTGCCGCCGGTGCCGTGTGCGATAGCGAGGTCGCAGTTCGGAACCTGCAACTTCGGATGCGCTTCGCCGCGAAGCTGGCGCACCGCCTCGATGATCTTCGTGATGCCACCGCGGTTGGCCGGGTGGTTGGAGCAGAGCCCGCCGCCATCGGTGTTGAACGGCAGCTTGCCGACGCCCGAGATCAGGTTGCCGTCGGCGACGAACTTGCCGCCCT
>CAYZKM010000535.1:0-3806 GCA_964478525.1 uncultured Bifidobacterium sp. | reverse complement strand
GCCGGACATGTTCTGCACCAATATCTGCTTCGGCGGACCCGACCTGCGCACCGCGTACATGACCCTGTCCGGCACCGGGAAGCTGGTGTCGATGACATGGCCCAACCCCGGCCTGCGCCTGGCGCACGAAGCCTGATCGCAAGGAGCCCCCATCCCATGTTCAGCGGCAAGGTCATCATCGTCACCGGCGCGGCCGGCAATGTCGGATCGGCGCTGGCCCACGCGCTGGCCGCCAAGGGCGCGCGCATCGCCGCCGTCGACACGCTGGCCGACCGGCTGGCCGCGGTCGCAGCCGCCCTGCCCGGCGGCGGGCACCTGGCGCTGTCGGCCTACGACCTGACCGATCCCGCGGCGACCGAGGCCCTGGTGGGCGCGGTGGTCGCGCAATGCGGGCGGCTGGACGGGGTGGGCACCACGGTGGGCGGCTTCGCCATGGCCAAGCTGGCCGATGCCGGGCTGGAACAGTGGGACCATATGTTCGCGCTGAACGTGAAGACCACCTGGAACATCTATCGCGCCGCGGTCCCGGCGCTGCGGCAGGTGGGCGGCGGGGCGCTGTGCGGCATCGGCAGCGCGGCGGGGCTGCGCGGATCGGGGGAGATGGCGGCCTATGGCGCGACGAAAAGCGCGGTGATGCGCCTGACCGAGAGCCTGGCCGACGAATTGCGCGGCGACCGCATCCGCGTCAACGCGGTGCTGCCGACCACGATCGACACGCCGCAGAACCGGGCGGCGATGCCGGGCGCCGACACCGCGCGGTGGGTCAAGCCGTCCGAGGTGGCCGAGGCCATGGCGTTCCTGCTGTCGGACGCGGCAAGCGGGGTGTCGGGCGCGCTGCTGCCGGTCGGGCACTGAGACGGACACGGAACGCAAGCGGCGGGACATCGTGCGATCATGACACGGCGCGGATGGGTGATGGGTCGGCTGTGCCTGGCCGTCGGAATCATGCTGGCCCCGCTGGCCGGGCGGGCGGCGGATCGCATCGTCTTCGGCCTGGACTGGAAGGCCGAGGCCGAATACGGCGGCTATTACCAGGCGCTGGCGACCGGGATCTATGCCAGGCACGGCCTGGACGTGACGATCCAGGAAGGCGGGCCGCAGATCAACCACATGCAGCTGCTGCTGGCCGGGCGGCTCGATTTCAACCTGGGCGGCGGACGCGCGGTGGAGTTCGCGGCCGAGAACCTGCCCTTCATGGCCGTGGCCGCGCTGTTCCAGCGCGACCTGGCCGTGCTGATCGCGCATCCCGGTGTCGGCAACGACAGCTTCGCCGCGCTGAAGGGCAAGCCGATCATGATCGGCGCCGATACGCGCAACGGCTGGTGGCTGTTCCTGGCCGGAAAGTTCGGATACAGCGACAGCCAGATCCGGCCCTATACGTTCAATCTCGCGCCCTTCCTGGCCGACCGGGACGCGATCCAGCAAGGCTATGTCAGCAGCGAACCGTTCCTGATCCGCCAGAAGACCGGCATCGATCCGGTGGTGATGGCGCTGGCCGATGCCGGCTACCTGGGCTATGCCAACATCATCACCACCAGTTCCAGACTGGTGAAGGAGCAACCGGGGCTGGTGCAGCGCTTCGTCGACGCCTCGATCGAGGGCTGGTATTCGTATCTCTACGGCGACCCGACACCCGCCAATACGCTGATCCTGCGCACCAACCCCGAGATGCCCGCCGATCTGCTGGATTTCGGCCGCAGGACGATGATCGAGCGTGGCACGGTGGATTCCGGCGACACCAAGACGCTGGGCATCGGCGCGATGACCGATGCGCGCTGGAAGGCGTTCTACGACTCCATGGCCGCGGTCGGCGTCTACAAGCCGGGCATCGACGTCACCAAGGCCTATACGACGCAGTTCGTGAACCGGCGCGTCGGCATGGAGATGAAGCGCTGACGGCCTCCCCGCCCTGGAAGGGCCTGGACCCCGACCGCATGCCGGTCTTCATCGGCTATGACCAGGCCGAGCGGATGGTGACGGCGCTGCTGGGCGATGCCGCGGCGTGGCGGCCAGACGGGGTGGCCGCCATCGTGCGCAGCGGGCTGGTGCCGGGGACGATGGCATCCTGCATGCTGGCCCTGCCGCTGTTCATGATCGGGTGGGATCGCGCGACCGGCGCGGCGGCCTGGATCGGCCCGTCCCCCGGCCAGCGCCGCATCCTGCTGGTCGATGATTGCTGCGCCACCGGCGCGACCGTCGCCGCCGTGCGCGCGGCCGTGCTGGCCGCCGGCCATGACTGTGCGACGATGACCATCGTCCACGATCCGGAAACCACATGCCATGTCCCGGATTTTTCCCACCCGATGCGGGATTTGTTCCGCTTTCCGTGGGAACGTGGCGAGGCGACGCCCACCGCCCGTGCCACCCGTGCGGCCGGCGCCGCGGCCACGCGCGAAACCGAGCAGCCGTTCTTCGGCCTGGACCTGGATGGCGTGTTCCTGCCCGACATCCCGCGCGACCATTACGATGCCGACCTGGAAACGGCGCTGCGCCGGCGCCAGGCCCTGACGCCCTTCGCGGTCCTGCCGCCGTTCGACCGCGACCGCGCCGTGGTGATCACCGGGCGGCCCGAGATGGATCGCGCGCAGACCGCCGCCTGGCTGGCGCTGCACGGCTATGCCGGCCTGGAGCTGGAGTGCCGGCCCGCCGATGTGGCGAACGACATCGCATCCGTCTGCCGCTACAAGGCGCGCACGGCCATGCGCCGCGGCTGCACGCATTTCGTCGAAAGCGAGCCCGAACAGGCGATCCGCATCGCCGCCGAGGCGCCGCATCTGGTGGTCAGCTGGTGGTCGGCGGACGAAACCCGGGCGTGGATGATCGGGGCGGCGGGCAGCCCTCAATCGCGGACCACCGGGCAGCTGCCATCCCGCGACCAGTCCGAGAAGCTCGGGTAATATACCCGCACGTTGGCGAACCCTGCCCGCACCGCGGCCACCGCGCCCAGCGTGGCGCGCCCGCCACCCTCGCAATGCGTCACGATCGCGTGGTTCGGTTCGAAACCGATCCGGTCCAGCATGCCGCGCAGCACCGCCGCCGGCTTCACGAACCCGTTCTCCATCAGATCGACATGGGACAGATGCCTCGCACCGGGCAGGTGGCCGGGGCGGGCGTTCTTGCGGGGGTCGTCGCCGGTGTATTCGGGGCGGGTGCGGGTGTCGTAGACATCGGCCTTCCCCTCGGCTAGTTGGTCGCGCAGCGTCACCCGGTCGACCGCGCCCACGATCCCCGCACCGGGGCGGGCCTGGAACCCGCCCGCGGCCGGGCCGGCGCCCATCGGCAGCGCGGATGCCGCCGCCAGGGCCGGCCAGCCGCCGTTCACGATCACCGCCTTGCCGCCGAAATGCTGGATCATGAACCATACGCGCGCCGCGTTGGTCATGCCGCCCGCGTCATACACCACGGCCGTCACGCCATCGCCCACGCCAAGCCCACCGATCTCGGCCTGCCAGTGCGCCGTGTTGTGGAAACCGATATCCGCCGCCTTGGCCGCCGCATCCCACGCATCCGACCCCACCCGCACCGCGTTCGGCGCATGCTCGGCGTCGAACCCGGCCTGATCGCGCGCATCCAGGTAACGCACCGGTCCCAGCCCGTGCAGGGCATCGGCTTCGACGATCGGATCGTTGGGCATGATGGGGTCTCCTCGGACATCGCTGGCTGCCATCGGCGATCATAGCGCGCCCCGCCCCACACGCCAGACAGGCACCAACCCAGACGGGCACCGCGGTTGCGAGGATCGGCGCGCGGGGGCTAGCCCGGATTTCTCACACGATATAGGTGCATCGGGGCTCTGCATCAGCGAA
>CAYZKM010000534.1:0-3807 GCA_964478525.1 uncultured Bifidobacterium sp. | reverse complement strand
TCGGTGGTGAAGGTCAAGCACGACGACCTGGCCGCAGGCGGTCCGGCACGCCTGTTCCGATCGGACGTCCCGGGCCTGGCCGACGGCGCACAGAAGCGGGACTTCATCTGGGTGGGCGATGTCGTCGATGTGATGCTGTGGCTGATGGACACGCCATCGGTCAGCGGGATGTTCAACCTGGGCACCGGACAGGCCCGCACCTATCTCGACCTGGCACACGCCGTGTGCGACGCGGCGGGCGTGCCGCGGCAGGTCGCGTTCGTCGACATGCCCGCCAGCCTGCGCGGCCAATACCAATCCTTCACGCAGGCACCGATCGCTCGGCTGCGGGCCGCGGGGTATGCCGCACCGTTCACGACGCTGGAGGAAGGCATTCGCCGCTATGTCCAGGATTACCTGGCATCGGGCGATCTGTACGCGTGATCCCGCTTCTGCTGTTTCCCCAGATCGACCCGGTCATCGTCCAGGTCGGGCCGTTCGCGATCCGCTGGTATGCGCTGGCCTATATCGTCGGCCTCGTCGTCGGCTGGCGGATGCTGCGCGGGCTGGTGCAGCAGACCCCCACCGTCGCGACGGCCCTGCAGGCCGATGACTTCCTGACCTGGGCGACGCTGGGCGTCGTGCTGGGCGGGCGGCTGGGCTATGTGATGTTCTACCAGCCCACGACCTATCTCGCGAATCCCTTGGCCGCGTTCGCGGTGTGGGAAGGCGGCATGAGCTTCCATGGCGGCATGCTGGGCGTCGCCATCGCCACCGTCTGGTATTGCCGGCGCCAGGCGATCCCGCTGCTGGGCTTCGCCGACCGGGTCGCGGTGGTGGCGCCGGTGGGCCTCGGCCTGGGCCGGATCGCCAATTTCATCAACGGCGAGCTTTGGGGCCGGATCGCGTCCGACAGCGTGCCCTGGGCGATGGTGTTCCCGCATGGCGGACCGTTCCCCCGCCACCCCAGCCAGATCTACCAGGCCCTGATGGAAGGCCTGCTGCTGTTCCTGCTGGTCTTTGCCCTGTCGCGGCGGGAAACCATCCGGGCGCGGTTCGGCTTGCTGACCGGCGTGTTCCTGGCCGGCTACGCGGTGGCGCGCATCATCGGGGAGTGCTTCCGCGAGCCCGACTCGTTCCTGGGATTCCTGGCGTTCGGCACCACGATGGGCCAGATCCTGTCCCTGCCGATGCTGCTGATCGGCGTGGCGCTGATCCTGTTCGCCCGCCGCAAACGGGCCTGACCGGTGGCGGAACGGCTGGACGCGTTCATGGCGCGCGCCAATGCGGCCTATTACGCCGGCAGCGACCCGTTTGCCGACTTCACCACATCGCCGGAAATCAGCCAGGTCTTCGGCGAGGTCCTGGGCCTGTGGGCCGCCGTGACCTGGGCGGGCATGGGCCGGCCATCGCCGATCCTGCTGGTCGAGGCCGGGCCCGGCCGCGGCACGCTGATGACCGACGCGCTGCGGGCGATCCGCCAGGCCATGCCGGATTTCGCCGCCGCGCTGCGGGTGCACCTGGTCGAGACCTCGCCCCGGCTGCGGGCGGTGCAGGCCGGGACGATCGGCGAGGCCACCTGGCATGACGCGCTGGACGATGTGCCGGCCGGCCCGTTCATCCTGCTGGCCAACGAGTTCCTCGACGCCCTGCCGATCCGCCAGTTCGTCCGCCGTGACGGCGCCTGGATGGAACGCTGGGTCGGCCCCGCGGGATTCGAGGAGCGGGTGGCCGACGCCGATGATCTGCCGGACCTCGGCCACGGCGCCATTGTCGCCGGGAACGGCGCCATTATCGAACGCTGTGAGCCCGCGCGCGCCATCGTCACCGCCCTGGCGCGGCGCATGGCCGGCGATCCCGGCGCGGCGCTGTTCCTGGACTACGGACCCGAGGCGAGTGCGCCGGGCGACAGTCTCCAGGCCCTGGCCGGCGGCAGGCCCGCCGATCCGCTGTCGCCGCCGGGCACCGCGGATCTGACCGCGCATGTCGATTTCGCCGCCCTGGCCGCCGCCGCCCGTGCCGCCGGCGCCGTCGCGCATGGCCCCACGCCGCAGGGGCTGTTCCTGGCCCGCCTCGGCCTGTTCCAGCGCGCCAATCGCCTGGCCCGCGCCTTGCCCATGGCGCGGGCGGCACGGGTGATGGAAGGGGCCCGCCGGCTGGGCGAGCCGGACATGATGGGCCGGCTGTTCAAGGCGCTTGCCATCACCTCCCCCGCCTGCCCCGCCCCGCCCGGTTTCGAGGACTGAACCGCGCGCGCCCTGCCCGCTTCACATCCCCGCCGGGCCGTCCTATGGCGAGCCAACGCCGGATGGTCCGGCGACAGACGGGGGAACCGCGGCTATGAAGGTCGGCTTCATCGGCGTCGGCAACATGGGTGGTCCCATGTGCCGCAACATCATCAAGAACACGAACCACGAGGTCATCGTCTTCGACCTCAGCCCCGCCGCGGTGAAGGAATGCACCGATCTCGGCGCCTCGGCCGGCGCCTCGGTCGCCGATGTGGCCGCGCGCTGCGACGTGGTGATCACGTCCCTGCCGATCCCGAAAGTGGTGGAAGACGTGACCCTCGGCCCGGCCGGCATCGCCGCCAATGCCCGGGCCGGCACGGTGTTCATCGACCTGTCCACCAATTCCCCCGCCACCGCCAGGCGGGTGGCCGACGGCATGGCCGCCAAGGGCATCCAGATGCTGGAAGCCCCGGTATCCGGCGGGACGACGCGCGCCGCGGCCGGCACGATCGTCATCATGGTGGGTGGCGACGACAAGGTCTACGAGCAGCAATTGCCGCTGCTGAAATCCTTCAGCGGCGAGGTCGTGCATGTCGGCGGCATCGGCATGGGCTCGGTCGCCAAGCTGATCAACAACATGCTGGCGTTCTGCAACTCGGCCGCCGCGGCCGAGGCGCTGATGATGGGCAAGCGCGCCGGCATCGACCTGAACAAGCTGGATTCGGTGATCCGTAACGCCTCCGGCATGTCGGCGGGCTATGCCAACATGGCGACCAAGGCGCTGAAGGGCCAGTTCGATCCAACCTTCGCCCTGGACCTGGCGCACAAGGACCTGCGCCTGGCCGTGGAAATGGCAGACGAGCTGGGCGTGCCGGGCATGATCGCGCCGCAGGTGCTGAACCTGATGCGGATGGCACGCGGCATGGGCATGGGTGGACTGGACTCCACCACGATGATCCAGGTCTACGAGAAGGCCCTGAACGAGGAAGTCCGGGCCTGATCCCTGCGCGTTGCCGGGTGGCTACTCCGCCGCCCGGTCGACGCTGCCGTTGCGGGGCCGGCCACGCGGCTTGCCCTGCGCATCATAGCGGCTGGGCCACAGCTTGGGCGCGGGCACATCGATCGCGGCGGCGATCAGGGCTTCCAGCGCCGGCCACGGCCGCTTGAGCGCCTTGCCCGCCGCGGTCGGATGATACCCGTTCGCCACCGACAGCGCGGCCAGTGAATTTCCACGCTTCTTCAGGGATGCCAACACATCGGCAGGATGCCAATCCGCAGATGCGCCCTCTGTCTCCCCAACGACGTTCATGATGACATTCATGAGCAGTCACTCCCCACCGAGGTTAATTGACCTAGGTCAACTTCGATAGGTGATACTCCCGCCGCCATAAGGGTTCCAGATGGAAAATAGGGCCTGCATGCAGAATTAACCGTGATCGCCGTCACGGGACCGGCCGCCCTTTCCAGGGACGTCGTCCCCGCCGGTCCGCGATCCACTCCTCCTCGCCCTCGGATCTGCGTGTTTGTCCCGTCGGCTAGCGCGCACTGACCGTAAACGGTCAGCGCGCGCTATCTTATTGTCTGATCGCATGATTCACCC
>CAYZKM010000533.1:3594-3809 GCA_964478525.1 uncultured Bifidobacterium sp. | reverse complement strand
TCCGCGATCGGCAAATCCCGCAATGCCGGCCAGGTCTGCGTGTCTCCCACGCGGTTCTTCGTCGAAGACAAGATCTACGACTCGTTCACCGCCGCGTTTGCCGAACGGGCCGCCGCCATCAAGGTCGGCAGCGGCCTCGATCCGTCCGTGCAGATGGGGCCCCCGGCGAATAACCGGCGGCTGGCGGCCATGGAGGCGCTGGTCGCCGATGCGAC
>CAYZKM010000533.1:0-3584 GCA_964478525.1 uncultured Bifidobacterium sp. | reverse complement strand
AAGGGCGCGCGGATCGCGGCCGGCGGCGCGCGTATCGGCAATCGCGGATACTACTTCCCCCTGACGGTGCTTGCCGATGTGCCCGACGACGCGCGGGCCATGCGGGAAGAACCCTTCGGCCCGCTGGCACTGTTGAGCCGCGTGCGAAACCTGGACGAGGCGATCGAGAAAGCCAACTCGGTGCCGTACGGGCTGGCCGGCTATGCCTTCACCAACTCGGCCCGCAACGTCGACCAGCTGGCCGATGGCGTCGAAGTCGGCAACCTGTCGATCAACCATTTCGTCGCGTCCAGCGCCGAAACGCCGTTCGGTGGCGTGAAGGACAGCGGCATCGGACGCGAAGGCGGCGTCGAGGGGTTGATGGGCTATACCGCCGTGAAGAACGTCTCGCACCTGACCGCGTAAGATGGATGCCCCTCCCACAATGTGGGAGGGGCCGCCCGCGGCGCCTGATGGGTGATCGGGCCGGGTTCCTGTTCGCGCCCAATCCCGGCACACTGTCCCACGACCGGCCCTCTGACGCGGCTCGGCGATCGAGGGACATAGACCATGCCGGACGGATCACCTGCGACGAACCGCGAAGAACTGCATTTCCGCCGCATCGACATGCGTGGCTACCGCCGTGACGACGGGTTCTTCGAGGTCGAGGGTCGCGTCACCGACCGCAAACCGTTCGACTTCGTGCCAGGCGGCGTCGGCGAAACCGTGCCGGCCACCGCGCCCATCCACGACATGGGCGTGCGGCTGGTGTTCGATGCCGACATGGTGGTGCACGATGTCAGCACCTTCACCGATGCCGCCCCCTATCCGGTGTGCCACGCCGGCGGGCTGGCGCTGAACACGCTGAAAGGCGTGCGGATCGGCAATGGCTGGAACAAGGCGGTCCGCTCCCGCCTTGGGGGTGCGCGCAGCTGCACCCATCTGATGGAGCTGCTGATCCCGCTGGCCACCACCGCGTTCCAGACCATGAGCACCGAACGCCGCGACCGCCCCGAACCGCTGGATGCCAATGGGCGGCCGAAGAAGATCGACAGCTGCTACGCCTACGCCGCGCATCACGAACCGGTGCGCAAGCGATGGCCCGCATTCCACCAGCCCGCACCGGAGGCATGACCATGCTGTACCGCAGGACCGTCCTGGCCGGGCTGGCTGCCGCCATCACCGCTCCGGCGCCCGCCCAGCCGCAGGCGACCGATTGGCCGAAGCGCCCCGTCCGCGTCATCGTCCCCTTCGCCCCCGGCGCGGTGACCGACATCGTCGTGCGCGCCATCTGCGAGCGTCTGTCGCAACAGACCGGGCAGCAATTCGTGGTGGAGCACAAGGGCGGCGCGTCGGGCGCCCTGGGCGCCGAAGGATGGCTACACGCTGCTGATGACATCGCAGGGTCCGGTCCAGATCCTGCCCCAGCTGCGCAAGGTCGGCTACGATCCGCTGACCGACCTGACCGTGGTGGGCCGCATGGGGGAACAGACGGTTGCCATCGTCGCACACCCCTCTGTCGGCGCGACCAACCTCGCCGACTTCATTGTCGTGGCCAGGAAGAACCCCGGCAAGTTCAGCTATGCCACCGCCGGCGTCGGATCGGTGAATCACCTGCGCGGCGAGACGCTGAAGCTGATGGCAGGGATCGACCTGCTGCACATCCCCTACAAGGGCGTGGGAGAGGCGCTGCCCGGCCTGCTGGCCGGCCATGTCAGCCTGATGTTCGACACCAATGTCTTCGCCCATGCCAAAGGCGGCAAGCTGAACATCCTGGCCGTGATGCAGGACGAACGTCACCCCGGCCTGCCCGACGTGCCCACCGTCAGGGAACAGGGGCTGCCGGACTATGACGTGCCGGGATGGTACGGCACCTTCGTCGCCACCGGCGTGCCGCGCCCCATCCTGGAGAAACTGCGCACCGAGATCGCCACCATCCACACCGACGCGGAGTTTCAGGCGAAACAGCTCGCCAGCGGCAACAAGATCTACACCGCCGACCTGTCACTGGACCAGATGAAGGAACGGTTCGACACGCAATACCGTTTCTTTGGCGACATCATCACCCGCGCCAGCATCCGCCTGGATGATTAGAACATGATCACGCTGAGCGGAATCGTGGCAGCGGGTGAATCATGCGATCAGACAATAGGATAGCGCGCTAGACCCGGGATCGCCAGGCACCTGTCTGGACAGCGGTCAGTCGCCGAAGCCGACGAAATGGACGAAACGGTCATTCGGTTCCCGGTCCGCCTTCACCGTGTTCGCCGGAAATGCCTCGTTCGGATAGCCCATGGCGATGCAGGTCATGATGACCTGGTCATCGGGAATGCCGGCTTCCTCGCGCACGATCTCGGACCGCGTGATGCCCTGCCCGTTCACCACCGTGCCAAGCCCGCGGTTCCATGCCGCCAGGCAGATGCCATAGGACAGGGCACCCAGGTCGAAATGCACGGTCGCGCCGGGGTCCAGGACGCGGTCATAGGTCAGCACGATCGACACCGGCGCATCGAACTGCCGGAAGCCACGCATCACCCAATCCTGCCGCATCACCTTGTCGTTGCGTTCGATCCCCATCGCGCCAAACAGCTTGATCGCGATGGCGACCTGCCGAGACCGATGGACGCCCTCGTACTCGCCGTGGGTGACGATGTCGCGATTGGCTTTCGCACCGGCCAGCATGGTCTCCGTGTTGCGCCGGCGCACACGCTCCAGCGGCTCTCCGGTCAGCACGTGCACATGCCAGGGCTGTGTGTTCATCGACGAAGGCGCACCCTTCGCAGTCTCGATGATCTCCTCGATCACCGCCCGCGGCACGGGGTCGGTCTTGTATCCCCGCACGCTGCGACGCGTGCGCACCAGTGTTTCAAAATCCACGCTGTGTCCCTCGGGTTTTCGTGTCCACGGAGTCAGGCCCGCAGCATCGCTTCCACCTGCTGCAGATGGCGGATGCGGGCATACATCTTCATCGCCTTGTCCAGGCTGTAGGCATGGGCGGCGGCATCGCCGCTCCAGCAGCATTCGCGCACGACGATGGTGGCCAGGTCCTGGTTGAAGGCTTCCCGCACACTGGTCTCGACACCGCGGTTGGTGGCCCCGCCGCCGATGATGATCGTGTCCCGCCGCAGCATGCGCAGCAGTTCCGCGATGCCCGTGCCATGGAACGCGCTGGGCCGGCGCTTCAGATAGACATAATCCTCGGCGCGGGGCGCGATCTCGTCGGGAAAACCGGCTTCGGCGCTGCCCTCGACGCCGTTCGTCAACGGCGGCACCCCGGTCTCCGCCGACAGGTCCGTCGGCAGCATCACCACATCCGCCCCATCCGCTCGGCTGACCGGCGTTGTGTAGATCACCGGCACGCCGGCTGCCCGCGCGGCGGCGATGACCCGCACCCAGGCATCCAGCACCGGACGCATCGCCGCCCGCCGTCCGGCATCGGACGGCGTCAACGCGCGCCGGCACACGTCATAAGCGATCAGGGCGGTGCGCCCGGTGTCGATGCTGTCGGGGTCGGGCATCATGGCCTCGTGCGGCAAAAGATGAAGGGAAGCCAGCCCTCCGATGCCCCGCCGGGCAGCGGGGGCAGGCACCGGTTCAGCGGCGGG
>CAYZKM010000532.1:0-3815 GCA_964478525.1 uncultured Bifidobacterium sp. | reverse complement strand
GTAGAGGCGCGGAGGACTGATCGCGTTTCCCTGCTATGGCGTCGAGGGGGGGAATTTCTCGATTGGCGTGATGCGCCCCGACGGTTCCGGCGATCGCATCCTGTCCGAGAGCTGGCAGGTCGAGGGACCGACCTTCGCGCCCAACGGCCGTGTCATCATGTTTCACCGTGAGTCGCGTTCGCGCGATGCCCGCGGCGGCGGTTTCTCGTCACGATTGGTGTCGGTGGATATCACCGGTTTCAACGAGCAGGCGGTGAACACGCCGACGGATGCGTCCGACCCCGCGTGGTCTCCGCTGGGGACCTGACGGGGTTACCCGGCCGGGCGCGCCATCCGGTGCGCCACTGAAACGAGCGGGCCGGGCGGCGGAGGCTCGTGTATGCATGTGTCGTTTCAAGAACTTGACCGGGATGACCGGATCAAGCTAATCGCTCACGTGGATGGGCCGTGTGCATGCATCGGTCCCGCGCTTGCGACTACCCACGCTTGCACCCTCGATCAGGGACGGACAACAAGATGAACGCCAAAATCCTCAGTGCCGTTGCCGCTGTTGCCTTGCTGGCGGCTTGCTCCAACCAGGAACAGACCGCGTCCACCGGCGCCGGCGCTGCCTCCGCGGGTCCGGTGCCCGGCAGCCAGGAAGACCTGGTGGCCAATGTCGGCGACCGCATCTTCTTCGACTTCGATCGTTCCAACGTCCGCGCCGACCAGTCGGCGACGCTGGACCGGCAGGCGGCGTGGCTGGCGAAGTTTCCGTCGGTCAATGTCCAGGTCGCCGGCAACACCGACGAACGTGGCACGACCGAGTACAACCTGGCGCTGGGCCAGCGCCGCGCCAATTCGGCCGCCAACTATCTGCGGGCCAAGGGCGTGGCCTCGGCCCGCATGACCACGATCAGCTTCGGCAAGGACCGCCCGACCGCGCTGGGTTCGGATGAGTCGGCCTGGGCGCAGAACCGGAACGCGATCACCTCGGTCCGCTGAGGGCGGGCCCGCAAGGGCCGCCTCGATCCATGTGGGAGCCGGCGGTCCTCGGGCCGCCGGTTTTTTTGTCTGGTTTTTCTCAACGACGCCTTGAGGATGCCGCGCTCCCCTGTCATGCCCGTGCATGACACTTCGACCCCAACGCAGGAGATTCCGGTGCGATCGTCCAAGCTGTTCCCGATCGTCCTGGCGGGCGTGCTGACGCTCGCCGCACCGTTGGCACCGCCGGCCCTGGCCCAGATGGACAGCCGGGAAGGCATCGCGCTGCAGAACCAGCTGTATCAGCTGCGCCAGGAACTGCAGATGCTGCGCGACCAGGTCGGGCGCGGCGGCGGCGCAATGGTGGCGCCAAGCGGGCGTGGTTCGTCTGCCGACGGCAGCATGGTCGCACAGCTGCTGACGCGGGTCGACGCGCTGGAGGAGCAGGTGCGGCAATTGCGTGGCCGCATCGACGAAACGCAATACCAGATGCAGCGGCAGAACGCGGACCTGACCAAGCGGATCGAGGACCTGGCCTTCCAGCTGGGGTCCGGTTCGGGCGGTGCCGCGACATCCGGGCGCCCGCCGGCGCCCCCGCCGCCGATGGTGCCGGCGCCGCAGCCTTTGGCCCCGTCGCAGCCGATCGCCCCGCCGCCTTCCGCCGCCCCCGGCCCGCGCACGCCCGAACGCGCCCTGCAGGAGGGCAATGCCGCCCTGGCCCGCCGCGACTACAACGGGGCCGAGCAGGCGGCGCGGGAAGTGTTGGCCAACCGGACGTCGCCGCGGGCGTACGATGGGCAGTTCCTGCTGGCGCAGGCGCTGGCCGGGCAGCGGCAATTCCCGCAGGCTGCGATCGCCTACGACGATGCCTATAACCGCTCGAAGAAGGGCGTCTATGCGTCGGACGCGCTGCTGGGCCTCGCCAATTCCCTGGCCGCGCTGAACGAGAAGAAGGCGGCGTGCGACACGCTGAACCGGCTGGCAGCCGAGTTCCCGCAGCCGCGCGCCGATGTCCGCGACGGGGCGTCTGCCGTGCGCCAGCGGGCCGGCTGCCGGTAGGCGCGGTTGGCCGGCGAACCCCACCCGGACCTGCGGGCGGCGTTCTCGGCCGGAATGGAGGCAGCGGGCCCGTGGGAGCCCGCGCCCCATCTTGCAGCCGCCGTCTCCGGCGGTGCCGACAGCTCGGCATTGGCGCTGCTGGCCGACGACTGGGCGCGCCGGCGTGGCGGTAGCCTGCTGGCGCTGATCGTCGACCACGGGCTGCGGGCTGACTCGGCTGACGAGGCCGTGCTGACCCACGACCGCCTGCGCGCACGGGGGATCGCGGCGCGCGTCCTGCCGTTGCAGGACCTGCGCCCGGGTCCCGCCCTGGCCGAACGCGCGCGGCGGGCGCGCTATGCCGCGCTTGCGGCGGCCTGCGCCGAGGCCGGCATCGTCCACCTGCTGATCGGGCACCACGCGGCGGACCAGGCGGAAACCGTGATGATCCGCACCCTGGGCGGCAGTGCCTCCCGCGGCCTGGCCGCGATGGCCGCGTTGGCCGAGACCTGCGGTCCCCGGCTGCTGCGGCCATTACTGGCGGTGCCGCCGGCGGCGTTGCGCGCATTCCTGACCGGGGCCGGCATGGCCTGGGTCGAGGACCCGTCCAACGCGAACCGCGCGGCCCTGCGCGGGCGGCTGCGCCTGCTGCGCGGGGACGCCGGCGCGGGTACCCGCCCCCTGGTCTTTGCCTCGGCCATCGCCGGGCAGGCGCGCTCGTCCGCAGACCAGCGCGCCGCCGCGATCCTGGCTCGGCGCGCGACGCTGCGGCCCGAGGGGTTCGCGGTGCTGTCCCCGGGCGCCATCGACCCCGAGGCCATGGCGGCCCTGCTGCGCGTCATCGGCGCCGCCGCCTATGCGCCGCCGCCGGCCCTGGTGGCCGGCCTGGCGCGCGATCCGCGGCCGATGACCCTGGCGGGCGTACGGGTCCTGCCGGCGGGGCGCATGGGGCCGGGCTGGCTGGTGGTGCGCGAGGAAGCGGCGATCGCGCCTGCCGGACCAGTGCGGCCCGGGATGATCTGGGACGGGCGGTTTCGCCTGGTGGTTTCACATGGATCGATCCCCGACGGCCTGTCCCCCGACGGCCTGTCTATCGGGGCGCTGGGCGCGCTGGCGTCGCGCGTCCGGCGCGGGTCTGATCTGCCGGCGGTCGTACTGCGAACCTTGCCCGCGCTGTTTCGTGGCAATCTTCTGGCGGCGGTCCCGCATTTGTCCTATCGTCTGCCCGCGCTTTGTCCGGACCTGTGGCCGATCTTCCAGCCGCCGCGACCAATGGCCGGGGCGCCGTTCCTGCCGGTCGTCGTCTGCAGCAAAGGTAGTTGCGGGCGGTGGGGATGCGATCACGGCGAAGCGACCCTATGTTGATTGACAGGACGGCTGAAACCGCCTCGAAACCCGGACGGGACACATTCACGCGTATGGATACGAGCACAGTCAGATGAGCAATTTTGGCCGGAACCTTGCGCTGTGGGTGATTATCGCCCTGTTGCTGGTGGTCTTGTTCAACCTGTTTCAGCCTGGGGCCTCGCATACCAGTGCCACGCAGGTCGCCTATTCCGACTTCATTTCCGAAGTGAATGGCGGGCGGGTCCGCGATGTCGTCATCCAGGGCCGCACCGTGTCCGGCCAACTGACCGACGGCCGCACGTTCCAGACCTACACGCCGGAAGACCCGTCGCTGGTGCAGCGCCTGACCGACAAGGGCGTGCGCGTCATCGCCAAGCCGGAAGACAGCGACGTGAACCCGCTGCTGCACTATCTGCTGTCGTGGTTCCCGATGCTGCTGCTGATCGGCGTCTGGGTGTTCTTCATGC
>CAYZKM010000531.1:0-3824 GCA_964478525.1 uncultured Bifidobacterium sp. | reverse complement strand
GGGGCCTGCTGCGCAGCCATGGCGCGCGTGTCGAACAGGCGTTGCAGCTGGTCGGGCTGTCGGCCTTCGCCACCGCCTATCCGCACCAGCTGTCGGGCGGGATGGCGCAGCGCGTGTCGCTGGCGCGCGCGCTGGTCAACGATCCCCGCCTGCTGCTGCTGGACGAACCGCTGGGCAAGCTCGATTCGATGACGCGCATCACCATGCAGGGGGAGCTGGTGTCGTTGTGGCAGCGCACCGGATTTTCCGCCCTGCTGGTCACGCACGATGTCGAGGAAGCGCTGTTCATGGCGAACCGCGTGATCGTGCTGTCCGATCGTCCCGCCGCGATCAAGGCCGATATCCGGATCGACCGCGGCTTCCCCCGCCATCGCGGCGATCCGTACCTGGCCGATCTTCGTCGTGAAATCCTGGGCCTTCTGGGCCTGGACGCAAACTGGTGAGCACAATGACAACAGCAACCGACACAACGCTGCCGGCCGTCACCGCCTGGTCCGGTCCCGGAATCCGCGCCCGCCTGGCGGACCTGGCCTGCCGAGCCCTTGCCGCCCGCTATGGCGGCCCGCCGCCGCCGCACCGCGACGCGGAACAGGCGCTGGACGCCGAGGAGGTGCGGGCCTATGTCGCCCTGATCAGCGCGGTGCATTTCTGACCGCGATCCAGGGGTGGGCAGCATGACCGAGACGGACGTCGATATGGCCCGCGTGCGGGCATTGGCCGCGACGTTTCGCGACAGTGCCGTCCGCCACGACCGCGACGGCAGCTTCCCGCACGACCATTTTGCCGCCTTGCGGGACGCCGGGCTGCTGGGCCTGGTCGTTCCCGCCCGCCTCGGCGGCGGGAATGGCGGGCTGCGGCAGGCGGCGGCCATCGTGCGGGAAATCGCCCGCGCCTGTCCGGCCACCGCCCTGGTGCTGGCGATGCAGTACCTGTTCCACAACGGCATCAACAGCAATCCCCGCTGGCCCGCCGCGGTGGCCGAGAAGGTCGGCCGCGACGCGGTCGAACGCGGCGGCCTGATCAACGCGCTGCGGGTCGAGCCCGAGCTCGGCACCCCCGCCCGCGGCGGGATGCCCGCCACCATCGCCCGCCCGACGCCCGAGGGATGGGCGATCAGCGGGCGCAAGATCTACTGCACGGGGATCCCCGGCCTGTCCTGGATGCAGGTCTGGGCGCGCACCGACGAACCGGAACCGCGCCTGGGATCGTTCCTGGTGCCGACGGGCATTGCCGGCGTGCGCGTGATCGAGACCTGGGACCATCTGGGCCTGCGCGCCTCGGGCAGCCATGACGTCGAATTCCACGACGCGGTGATCCCGCGCGAGCATGCCGTCGATGTCCGTCCGCCATCGGAATGGCGCGGGCGAGAGGCGACGGTCGCGCAATGGAACGTCGCGCTGGTCTGTGCCGTCTATACAGGTGTCGCCGAATCGGCGCGCGACTGGCTGGCCGGCTTCCTGCGCGCCCGGGTGCCCACCGGGCTTGGCGCGCCGCTTTCGACCCTGCCGCGCATGCAGGAGGCCATGGGCCGGATCGAGGCTCGGCTGCTGGTCAACGACCGGCTGCTGGGCGTGCTGGCCGACCAGGCGGCGGCCGGAGTGCCGGCGGTGCTGTCCGAGGTCGACCTGTTCAAGGTGGTGATGGCCGACAATGCCATCGACGCGGTGCAGGACGCCGTCGCCCTGTGCGGCAACCACGCCCTGGCCCGCGCCAACGCGCTGGAGCGCCATCTGCGCGATGTGCTGTGCGCGCGTATCCACACGCCGCAATCGGACTCGGCGCACATCGCCGCCGGCCGCGCCCGCCTGGGCGTGTAGAGACGTTCGTCGGTCAGTCCAGCGCCATGGGCGGGATGCGGTCCTGCCAGCCGGTCGCGGCCTGGTAGGCCCAGCCGATGCGCAGTGCCATCGCCTCGTCATAGCCGCGGCAGACGATCTGCAGCGATGTCGGCAGCCCGTCCGCCGTCTGGCCGTTGGGCACCGCCAGGGCGCACAGGTCGAGGAAATTCACCCAGCGCGTGAACATCGCCGGCGTGGTGTCCTGGTCGATCGTCGCCACCTCCACCGCCGCGGTCATGGCGGTGGGTGTCAGCACCGCATCCACGTCGGCCGTCGCCGCCCGATAGGCCGCCTTCAGCCGTTCCCTCTCGGCCAGCGCGGCCAGGTAGTCGTGGGACGAGATCGCCGCGCCGGCCCGCACGCGCGGGCGCACCGCCTGGTCCAGCGGGGTTGCCGGATCGTCCACCAGGGCGGCCAGCGCGGCATAGGCCTCGGCCGACATGATCCGCCCGTTCACCGCGCCCACTGCGGCGAAGCGCAGCGGCAGGGTGATGTCGACGATGTCGGCGCCCAGGGCTGCGAGTTCGTGCAGCGAGCGGTCATAGGCGGCCAGCACCGCGGCATCGACCCCGGCGCGTTCGGCGTCGGGCATGCGCGCCAGGCGCAGCCCCTTCACGCCGCGGCGCAGCGTCGGCATCGGGTCGGCGGGGCGGTGGCCGCGGGTCAGGCGGTCGTGCGGGTCCTCGCCCTGCAGCAGTTCCAGCAGGATCGCCGCGTCCTCCACCGATCGGGTGATCGGCCCGGGCGTGTCCAGCGTCGGGCTGAGCGGCAGGACGCCATGCACGCTGATGCGTCCGATCGTGGTCTTCAGGCCGGTGATGCCGTTCCACGCGGCGGGGATGCGCACCGATCCGCCGGTATCCGTGCCGATGGCGCAGGGGGCCAGGCGGGCGCCCACGGCCACGCCGGATCCGCTGGACGATCCGCCCGGGGCGCGGTGGGTGGTGCCATCCCACGGGTTCCATGGCGTGCCCAGGTGCTGGTTGGTGCCCCAGCCGCCATAGGCGAACTCCACGGTGTGGGTCTTGCCGATCACGATCATCCCCGCCGCGACCAGCTTGCGCAGCAAGGTCGCCGATTGCTGCGCCACGCGGTCGCGCCAGGCGGCGGTGCCGCCCATGGCGACCTGGCCCTCGATCTCGACCAGGTCCTTCACCGCGATGGGGATGCCGTGCAGCGGCCCGATCCGGTGGTTGGCGCGGATCGCCTTGTCGGCTGCCTCGGCGGCCAGGCGGGCGGCGGCGGGGTCGAGCGATATGAACGCCTGGAGCCTGGGTTCGAGGCGGTCGATGCGCGCCAGGCATGCATCGACCAGGTCCACCGGCGAGAGGCGTCCGGCACCGATCGCCTGCGACAGGGCGTGGACCGGCAGGAATGCGGGCGAGGACGGTGCGTCTGGCATGGCGGTGGCCTTGTGGTTGTTCGCACGGGAAACGCGGTCCATGCCGGGGTAGCACCGGGCGCGGGCGCTGTCACCGCGGGACATGCCCTGACGCCGTGTCATGCATCAGGAATGTTTTACCAACGGCTGACAGGGAAGTTGGAAATTTTCCATCGCAACCTCCTCTTGCCTTTGTGAAGAATATTTGTCTCTCATGCGCGGGAGGCAGGGAGGCGGAACGTCGAACCCCAACAATCCTGCGTCGACGATCCATCATGCTCCGGGAGAAGGAACACCCACCATGGCAGCCGATCACACCCCGCCGGTCTTCGACCGGCCGCTGCGCGGGCGCATCTATGACAGTATTGTCGAGACGATCGGCAATACGCCGCTGGTACGCATCCCCAACATCACCCGCGAGGACGGGCTGAAGGCGGATATCTGCCTGAAGCTGGAATTCTTCAATCCGATCGCCTCGGTCAAGGACCGTATCGGTGTCAACATGGTCCTGGACCTGGAGGCGCAGGGCAGGCTGCAGCCGGGTGCGACGATCATCGAGCCGACATCGGGCAACACCGGCATCGGCCTGGCCTTCGTCTGCGCTG
>CAYZKM010000530.1:0-3826 GCA_964478525.1 uncultured Bifidobacterium sp. | reverse complement strand
GAGGAACGCTGAGGAGGCGCATGGGGCGATCCGTCCGACGGATGTGTCCCGCACGCCCGACAGCGTCGCGCGCGCGCTGAACCCCGATCAGCGCCGGCTGTACGAACTGATCTGGAAGCGCGCCGTCGCCTCGCAGATGCAGTCGGCCGAGCTCGACCAGGTCAGCGTCGATGTGACCGACGGCAAGGGCGTGAAGCTGCGGGCCACCGGCTCGATCGTCGCTTTCGACGGGTTCCTGAAGCTGTATCGGGAAGACCGCGACGACGATGCGGCCGGATCCGGCGAGGACGAGGACAACCGGATGCTGCCGCCGATGTCCGAACGCGACCCGCTGAAGCGCGGCAAGGTCGACGCCAGCCAGCATTTCACGCAGCCGCCGCCGCGATATTCCGAAGCCAGCCTGGTGAAGAAGATGGAGGAGCTGGGCATCGGCCGGCCCTCCACCTATGCGTCGATCCTGTCGGTGCTGCAGGACCGGAAATATGTGCGCCTGGACAAGCGGCGCTTCATTCCGGAAGACCGCGGCCGGCTGGTCACCGCCTTCCTGGTCAGCTTCTTCGAGCATTACGTCGACACCAACTTCACCGCCGCGCTGGAGGAGAAGCTGGACGACATCTCGGCCGGGCAGCGCGAATGGCGCGCGGTGATGCATGCGTTCTGGGAGGAATTCTCCAAGGCCGTCGAGCAGACCAAGGACCTGAAGATCAGCGACGTCATCACGGCGCTGGACCAGGATCTGGGACCGCACTTCTTTCCGGTGCCGGCCGATGGCGGGGATCCGCGTGCCTGCACCGCCTGCGGCACCGGGCGGCTGGGGCTGAAGCTGGGGCGGTATGGCAGCTTCATCGGCTGTTCCAACTACCCGGCCTGCCAGTTCACCCGGCGGCTGGCCGTGGACCCGAGCGATGAGCAGGGCGGCACCCTGGCCGAGGGCATGCGCGTGCTGGGCCACCATCCCGACACCGGCGAGGAGATCACCGTGCGCCGCGGCCCATACGGGCTGTACGTGCAGCAGGGCGAGAACACCGAGGACAAGAAGGCCAAGCCTCGGCGGACATCACTGCCGCGCGGGATGGCGGGTGACCAGATCACGCTGGACCAGGCGATCGGGCTGCTGTCGCTGCCGCGCGAGATCGGCATCCACCCCGAGACCGGGGAGAAGATCGAGGCCGGCATCGGCCGCTTCGGGCCCTATGTGAAGATGGGCGTGATCTTCGGTTCGCTCGACAAGGATGACGATGTGCTGTCGATCGGGATCAACCGCGCGGTCGACCTGATCGCGCGCAAGATGGCGAGCGTGCGGACCATCGGCGCGCATCCGGCCGATAAGGACCTGGTGTCGGTGCGCAAGGGCCGGTTCGGACCCTATGTGCAGCACGGCAAGACGGTGGCGAACCTGCCGCGCGGCGTGATGATGGAAGACGTGACGCTGGACGAGGCGGTGGCGCTGCTGGCCGAGAAGGGCAAGGTGCTGAAACCGCGCGGGGCCGCCGCGAAGAAGGGCGGCCGAGGGGCGAAGGCCGCCGCCGGCGATGGGGCCGCCAAGGCACCGCGCAAGGCCCCGGCGAAGCAGGCCGCCGCCCCGGCGATGAAGGCGGCCGCGCCGAAGCAGGCTGCTGGTAGGAAGGCGTCGGCGAAAGCGGCCGGTGGCAACACGCCCGGCGGCAAGAAGGCTGGCGCGAAGAAGGCTGGTGGGAAGAAGGCGGGCGCGAAGAAGGCGCCGGCCCGCAAGGCGGCGGAGTAGCCGCCACGCGCGTCTTGTCTCCTCGCCGCGGCTCGGCCTGATGGGCAAGGTCCCCAGGCACCGGCGCGGCAAGCGCGACCGGGACCCCGGCCGCACCCGCGACGACCGGCCCCGGCGTGCCCGTCCACCGGGCGCCGCGCTGCCCGAGGTCACCGTCCTGCAGATCACCGGCACCGACCGCGATGGTGACGCGCTGGCTCGCCCGGTGTCCTGGACGCAGCAGGACGGGCCGCCGCCGGTGATCCTGATGATGCCGGAGCCGCCGGGCCGCCCGGCGCTCGCACCTGGCGAACGCGTGCTGGCGCGCCTGCGCCCCGCCGGTCCGGGCCGGTACGAGGCGCGGACGATGCGACGCATCGGCGAGGCCCCCGGCCGTGTCCTGGGCGTCTACAAGCCTGGCCCCCGTGAAAACCGCATCGTGCCGACCGACCGGCGCGCCAAGGCGGAATGGCTGGTGCCGCCCGGCGAAGAACTGGGCGCGCAGCCGGACGAGATCGTGCTGGCCGAACCGCTGCCGGGCCACCGCCTGGGCCTGAAGCCGGCGCGGATCATCGAGCGTCTGGGCCGCATGGGCGATGCCCGCTCGGTCAGCCTGATCTGCATCCACACCCACGACATCCCGCACGTCTTTTCCGACGCGGTCGTGGCCGAGGCGCGCAAGGCCCGCCGGGTGCCGCTGGGCCGGCGGACGGACCTGCGCGACGTGCCCCTGGTGACCATCGATGGCGAGGATGCGCGCGATTTCGACGATGCCGTCTTCGCCGAACGCGATGGGGACGGCCATCGCCTGATCGTCGCCATCGCCGATGTCGCGCATTATGTCCGCCCCGGCAGCGCGCTGGACCACACCGCCCGCACGCGCGGCAACAGCGTCTACTTTCCCGACCGCGTCGTGCCGATGCTGCCCGAGCAGCTGTCGAACAACTGGTGCAGCCTGCGCCCGCACGAGGAGCGCGGCTGCCTGTTCGTCGAGATGCGGATCGATGCCGCCGGCCGCAAGACCGGCCACAGCTTCGGCCGCGGTCTGATGCGCAGTGCCGCGCGCCTGACCTATGAACAGGTGCAGCAGGCGCGCGACGCGGGCGACGACCTCGGCCTGCCGCTGCCCGCGCTGTATGACGCGTTCGATGCCCTGCTGGCGGCGCGCCGAGAGCGCGGGACGCTCGATCTCGACCTGCCGGAACGCAAGGTGACGATCGACGACGATGGCCGCGTGCTGGGTGTCGCGCCGCGTCCGCGCCTGGACAGCCACCGGCTGATCGAGGAGTTCATGATCCTGGCCAATGTCGCGGCGGCCGAGGAGCTGGAAGGGCTGCACCTGCCCTGCATGTACCGCATCCACCCGCCGCCGACGGATGAGAAGCTGGCCACGCTGCGGGACTTCCTGTCGACCGTCGGCGTGTCGCTGCCGCCAGGCAACCAGGTCCATCCGCGCGACCTCGATCGCGTGCTGACCCAGGTGGCCGGTTCGGCCGAAGCGCCGATGATCAACGAGGTGATGCTGCGCAGCCAGTCGCAGGCAAGCTATCATCCGGACAACATCGGACATTTCGGTCTCGCACTGACGCGCTATGCCCATTTCACCAGTCCGATCCGGCGCTATTCCGATCTGGCGGTGCATCGCGCGCTGGTGAAGGGCCTGCGGCTTGGCCGCGACGGGCTGACGGCGGAGGAGATCGGGCACTTCGCCGACACCGCCGATCACATCACCGCGACCGAACGGCGGGCCGCGCTGGCCGAGAGGGACGCCACCGACCGTTACCTTGCTGCATACATGGCGGAAAAAGTGGGCGCGGATTTCGCAGCACGCATTTCTGGCGTGACGCGTTTCGGGCTTTTCGTCACTGTTGCCGAGAGCGGTGCGAGCGGGATCGTGCCGATTGCAACCCTGCCGGACGACTATTGGCAACACGACGAGAAGGAGCAGACGCTGACCGGACGGCACACCCGCGTGGTGTTTCGTTTGGCGCAGGACGTCGAGGTTCGGCTTGCGGAAGCAAGTCCGGTGACCGGTGGGCTCGTGTTCCACATCATGCAGGGCGCCGGCGACCGCCCGCGCGGGAAGCGCTTCCGGCGACGGTG
>CAYZKM010000529.1:0-3839 GCA_964478525.1 uncultured Bifidobacterium sp. | reverse complement strand
GCTGACCGTAACCGGTCAGCGCGCCCTATCTCGTTGTTTGATCGCATGATTCACATGCTGCCACGATTCCGCTCAGCGTGATCATGCTCTAGCCGAAGGCCACGCCGATCGCGATCGGACGGGAATTCCGGGAACGGGCCGTGCAATTTCCGGCGGACGGTCTACAGTGGCCGCATGAGAACCTTCGCAACGATCATGATCGGCATCCTGATGCTGGCCACGGTGGCGGTGCTGCTGGTGGGCATGACGGGGATGCTGCGCGCCAACCACGACCCGATGCGGTCGAACCGGCTGATGCGCTGGCGGGTCGTGCTGCAGGGCGCGGCACTGCTGCTGATGATGCTGTTCGGCGCGCTGCTGCGGCCCTGACCCGGCGATGACCGGGCCTCGCTGTCGCGCGCCGGACAGCATCGCCTGACGCATGTCGCGGATCGCATCGCCGATACCGCACCGCCACCGCATCCGGTCGGCGTCCAGGCCGCCGGGCAGCCGGGCTGCGTGCTCTGGCATGCGGCGCGCGGATGCCCTTATGGTTGGCGCCTCATGTTCGGGTTCGTGATCCTCCGGCTTCTGCAAGCGATTCCGGCCCTGCTGGCAGTCGCGTGCCTGGCCTTCGTGCTGAGCGCCACCGTCGGCGATCCGCTGGCGATGCTGCTGGGGCAGGACCACACCGCCGCGCAGCGGGACGCGCTGATCGCCGAACTCGGGCTGGACCGGCCGATACCGGTGCGGTTCGGCCGGTATCTGTGGGACGTCGCGCACGGACGGTTCGGCATCAGCTATCGCACCGGCACGCCGGTGGGCGCGCTGATCGCCGAGAGGATCCCCGCCACGGTGGAACTGACCGCCGCCGCGCTGGTGCTGGCCCTGGCGGTTGGCATCCCGCTGGGCGTGGCGACGGCGGTGCGCCCGGCATCGGTGGTGTCGCGGGCGGTGATGGTGGTCAGCCTGGCGGGTGTCTCGCTGCCGGTGTTCCTGCTGGGGATCCTGCTGATCTTCGCGTTCTCGGTCAGCCTGCCCTGGCTGCCCAGCTTCGGGCGGGGGCCGGTGGTGGCGGTGGGCACGTGGTGGACGACGGGATTGACCACGCCGGCGGGGCTGCGCGCCCTGGTGCTGCCGGCGGCCACGCTGGCGCTGTTCCAGATGACCCTGATCATGCGCCTGGTACGGGCCGAGATGCTGGACGTGCTGCGCGCCGAGCATATCCGCTTTGCCCGCGCGCGCGGGCTGCCGGCGCGGGCGGTGCTGTTCGGCCACGCGCTGCGCAACACGGCGGTGCCGGTGATCACCATCACCGGGTTGCAGCTTGGCGCGATGATCGCCTTCGCGATGGTGACGGAGTTCGTGTTCCAGTGGCCCGGCCTGGGCCTGCTGCTGGTGCAATCGGTGGCGGCGGCGGACCTGCCGGTGCTGACCGCCTATCTGCTGGGGGTCGCGCTGCTGTTCACCGCCATCAACCTGGCCGTCGACCTGCTGAACGGCATGGTCGACCCGCGCCTGCGCGCCGGACCCCGCCTTCCATGATCGCGATCCGGCGGGCGCCCGTGGCGGTGGCGCTGATCCTGGTGGTCGCGGCCGCCGGTGCGCCCTGGCTGGCGCCGCAGAACCCGATGGACCTGGCCAGCCTGTCGGTGATGGACAGCCTGCGCCCGCCGCTGCCCTGGCCCGACGCCGAGGCGGCGTTCCCGCTGGGCACCGACGCACAGGGCCGGGACATGCTGTCGGCGATCCTGTTCGGACTGCGCATCAGCCTGGCCATCGGCGCCGGATCGGTGCTGCTGGCCCTGGCGATCGGCATCGTCGCCGGCCTCGCCGCCGGGTATGGCGGGCGGATCACCGACGCCGTGCTGATGCGCCTGGCCGAGGTGCAGCAGACCTTCCCCGCCATCCTGACCGCGCTGATGATCGACGGCTTCATCATGGCCGCCCTGCCCCGCGCCGCCCGCGCCCAATGGCAGGCCGCGGTGATCGTCGCCGCCATCGGCCTCAGCCTGTGGCCCGCCTTCGCCCGCACCGTCCGCGCCGCCACCCAGCGGGAGCGGCACAAGGAGTACGTGCTGGCCGCCCGCGTCATCGGCGTGCCGTCCTGGCGCATCCTGCTGACCCATATCCTGCCCAACATCGCCGGTCCGGTCCTGGTCCTGGCCACGATCAACCTGGGCCTGGCGATCCTGACCGAGGCGACGCTGTCGTATCTCGGCGTCGGCCTGTCGCCGACCCAGCCATCCCTGGGCACGCTGATCCGCGTCGGCTCGGAATACCTGCTGTCCGGCACCTGGTGGGTCGCGATCCTGCCCGGCCTGGCGCTGGTGCTGACGGTGCTGGTCATCAACCTGCTGGGCGACCGGCTGCGCGACGCGCTGGGCGTGGCGGGGCGCTGACGGTGCTGGATGTGCGGGACCTGGTTGTCGCCCTGCCGGGGGTCGGGCCGGCGGTGGGGCCGGTCTCGTTCGGCATCGGCCCGGGCGAGATCCTGGGCGTGGTCGGCGAATCCGGCGCCGGCAAGTCGCTGACCGGGGCCGCCATCATCGGCCTGCTGCCGCCGCCCGCGCGCCAGGCATCGGGGGCGATCCTGCTGGATGGCGCGCGCATCGACACCCTGCCCGCCGCCGCCCGCGCCCGCATCCTGGGCCGGCGCATCGGCGCGATCTTCCAGGACCCGCAGGCCACGCTGGACCCGCTGATGACGATCGGCCGCCACTTGACCGAGACCATGCGCGCCCATCTGCCGATTTCGATGGCCGAGGCACGCGGGCGCGCGCTCCGCTGGCTGGAGGAGGTCGGCATCCCCGGCGGCGCGAGCCGGCTGGATGCGTATCCGCATGAATTCTCGGGCGGGCAGCGCCAGCGCATCGTGATCGCCCTGGCGCTGTGCGCCGAACCGGACCTGGTGATCGCAGACGAGCCGACGACCGCGCTCGATGTGTCGGTGCAGGCCCAGATCATCGCGCTGCTGAAGCGGCTGGTCCGGCTGCACCGTACGGCGGTGCTGCTGATCACCCATGACATGGGCGTGATCGGCGAGACCGCCGACCGGGTGGCGGTGATGTATGCCGGACGGATCGTGGAGATCGGGCCGGTCGATGCCGTCGTGGCTCGGCCGGCCCACCCGTATGCGGCCGGGCTGATGGCCGCCATCCCGCCGATCCACAGGCGGCTGGACCGGCTGCCGCAGATCGACGGCACCATGCCGCGCCCCGGCGCCCTGCCCGCCGGGTGCGCGTTCCATCCGCGCTGCCCCGCCGCGTTTGCCCGCTGCCGCGCCGAGCGGCCGGATCTGATGGCGGCCGGCGCATCGCTGGCCGCGTGCTGGCTGCACCGCGATGGCTGACCCGCCGGTGCTGCAGGCCGCCGGCCTGACGCGGCTGTTCGACGCGTCCGCCCCGCCGCTGCGCCGGCTGCTGCGCCGCGAGCCCCGGCGCGTGCTGCGCGCGGTCGATGACGTGTCCTTCGCCATTCCGCGCGGGCAGACCCTGGCGCTGGTCGGCGAATCCGGCGGCGGCAAGACCACGCTGGCGCGGCTGGCCGTGGGCATCCTGGCCCCCTCGGCCGGGCGCGTGCTGTTCGAGGGGCAGGAACTGTCCGGCGTGCGGGCCCAGCCCGCGCTGCGCCGGCGGATCGCGATGGTGTTCCAGGACCCGTACGCGTCGCTGGACCCGCGCTGGCGCGTGCGCGACATCATCGCCGAACCGATCCGCACCTATCGCCTGGCCCCCAGCCGGGCGGCGGTGCGGGAACAAGTGGACGCGCTGCTGGCGCAGGTCGGGCTGGACGCCGACGACGGCGAGAAATTTCCCCATGCGTTCTCGGGCGGGCAGCGCCAGCGCATCTCGATCGCC
>CAYZKM010000528.1:0-3846 GCA_964478525.1 uncultured Bifidobacterium sp. | reverse complement strand
GCCGACGATGGCCAGGGTCTCGCCGGCATCGACGGTGAAGGATACGTCCTGCACCGCGCGCACCAGGCCGCGGCGGGTGTGGAAGACGGTACTCAGGTTCGAAACTTCAAGGACGGGTGCCATCAATCACGCTGCCTCGGGTCAAGGGCGTCGCGCAGGGCATCGCCGAGAAGGTTGGAGCCGAACACGACCAGGCTGATCGCCACGCCCGGGAAGATCACCAGCCAGGGCGCGGTGCGCACATATTCGGCCGCGGATTCCGACAGCATCCGCCCCCAGGACGGGTAGGGTTCCGGCACGCCCAGGCCCAGGAACGACAGCGATGCCTCGGTCAGGATGGTGGACCCCAGCTGCGCGGTGGCCAGCACGATCAGCGGGGCCAGCGTGTTCGGCAGCACATGGACCACCGCGATGCGCAGCTCGCTCATGCCGATGGCCTTCGCCGCCTCGACATACGGCATCTCGCGCAGCGACAGCACGTTGGACCGGATGACGCGCGAGACCGTCGGGATCAGCGGAATCGCGATGGCGATGATGGTGTTGCGCAGCGACGGGCCCAGCGATGCCGTGATGACAAGTGCCATCACCAGCAGCGGCAGGGCCTGCATCACTTCCGAGATGCGCTGCACGATCAGGTCGAACCAGCCGCCCAGATAGCCGCAGGCAAGGCCGAGCGCGGCGCCGACGCCGCTGCCGATGATGGTCGCGCCGAGGGCGACGGCCAGCGAGATGCGCGCGCCATGGATCAGCCGCGACAGCACGTCGCGCCCCATCATGTCGGCGCCCATCAGATAGGTATCGCCGGGCTTGGCCAGCGAGGCGCGGGCGTTGGTGGTGAACGGATCCAAGGGCGAGACCTGGTTGGCGAAGATCGCCGCCAGGACGAATACCGTCATGATGATCGCCCCGGCGACACCCAGCGGATAGCGGCGGGCCAGATAGAGGACATCGCTGAAGAAGCCCGGCGTGACCGGGCCTTCGCGGGAAACGGTCGTGCTCATTCGCTGTACCGGATGCGTGGGTCGACGACCATGTAGACCAGGTCGACGAGCAGGTTGACCGTCACGACGATGACGGCGATGAACATCACAAGGTTCTGCACCATCGGGTAGTCGCGCCAGCGGATCGCTTCCACCAGGAAGCGGGCGACACCGGGGATGTTGAACACCGTTTCGGTGACGATCAGGCCGCCGAACAGGAACGCGACCTCGATCCCGATGGTGGTGATCACCGGCAGCACCGCGTTCCGCAGCGCGTGGTTGTAGGTGACGTTGCCTTCCGACAGGCCCTTCGATCGTGCGGTGCGCACGAAGTCCTGGCGCAGCACTTCCAGCATGGATGACCGGGTCAGGCGCATGATCAGCGCGGAACTGCGGAATCCGACCGCGGCGGCGGGCACGGCCAGCATCGCGATCCACGCCCAGACGGTTTCCGGCGCGCGGTCATAGATCGGGATGGTGCCGAAATAATGCACGCAGGCCATCAGGATCAGCAGGCCCAGCCAGAACGACGGCATCGACAGGCCCGACAGCGACAGCACGCGCAGGCCGTAATCCAGCCCCGAGTTCTGCCGCACGGCCGAGATCACGCCCAGCGGCACGCCGGCCGCCACCGCGAACAGCATCGCCAGCCCCGCCAGGCGCGCGGTGATCGGAATGCGCGGCAGGATCTCGTCGATGACGGGCTTTTCCGACACGTAGGAAAAGCCGAGATCGCCGCGGAACAGGCCGGTGATCCATTGCAGGTATTGCTGCGGCAGCGGCAGGTCCAGGCCAAGGTCGGCGATGATCTTCTGCTTCTCGGCCGGGTCGATCAGGCCCGCCGAATCGAACAGGATGTCGGCGATGTTGCCGGGCACGATGCGCAGCAGCATGAAGATCGCGATCGAGACACCGAACAGTGTCAGGACCATCAGCAGCAGGCGGCGGATCAGGTAGGACAGCATCGGTTCAGCCCTTCCGTCTCATCGTTCCAGCCACACATCGTCGAAGCGCCAGTGGTTGTAGATGCTGTTGGAGGCAAGCCTCAGCCCCTTCACGTGCGGCCACCAGCATGTGGCGCCCTGCGACTGGTAGATGACCGGACGCGCGGCGTCTTCCTGCAGGCGCTTGTCGATTTCCCACACCAGCTGCTTCCGCGCCTCGATGTCGCGCATCGCCGATTGCTGGCGGTACAGCTTCTCAAGGTCGGGATTGCAATAGGCGGTATAGTTGCGTTCGGAACCGCAGGTGTAATTCTCGAAGAATTGCACATCCGGATCGTCGATGCCGGTGCCCTGCACGTTCATCCCCACCGCGTAGTCCTTGCGCAGCAGGCGGGCATACCAGACCGAGGAGTCCAGTACCTCAAGCTCACCCTGGATGTACACCGTCTTCAGATGGTCGATCAGGATCACCGATGCATCGCGATAGCTCGCGACGTTCCGCGTGGTGACCTTCAGCGGCATCATCCTGTCGGGGCCATAGCCGAGTTCCCGCATGATGCGGCGGCCTTCCTCGCGGCTTTTCTCCACATCGCCGCCATAGCCGGGCACGGTCTCCATGAACGCCGCCGACCAGCCCCAGATCCCCTCGGGCGGTGCCAGCATCGCGCCGCCGATCTTGTTGATGCCGCGGCTCAGGATGTCCGAGAACGCCTTGCGGTCGATCGACAGCACCATCGCCCGTCGCAGCCGGGGGTCGTTGAAGGGTGGCTTGTCACGATTGACCAGCAGGTTGCCCTGGGTGTTCGACGGCTGGACGATGCACTGGATCTTCGGCGCCTGCGCCTGGATCTCGGTCGCGTTCTCGGGGCTGAGTTCACCGGTCAGCGTCAGATCGAACCGCCCCGACACCAGCGCCAGGATCGCCGTCGCTCGGCTGGGAATGATCGTGTACTCGATGCCGTCCAGGTATGGCTTGCCCGGCTTCCAGTAGTCCGGGTTGCGCACCAGCCTGATCGATTCGTTCTGCTTGAACTCGGCGAACCTGAACGGCCCGGTGCCGATCGGATGGGTGCGCATCTGCGCGGCCGGCACATGGCACGGATAGACCGGAGAGAACCCGCCGGCCAGCATCACCAGCAGCGAAGGCTGCGGGTTTTCCAGTTGGAACGACACTTCCTGCGGCCCGTTGGTGGTGATTTCCTTGATGTTCCACCACCACGACTTGCGCGGATTCTTGCGCAGCTTGCCGTCGACGCGCCCGGTCACGACGTCCCAGGTGCATTTCACGTCGGCGCTGGTGAACGGCTTGCCGTCGTGCCACTTCACGCCCTCGCGCAGTTTGAACGTCAGCGTGCGGTCGTCGTTACTCAGCGTCCACGATGTCGCAAGATCGGGCACGATGCGATCCGGCCGGTTCTGCTCGCTGTCCGGGTCGAACATCACCAGGTTGTTGAACACCGCCATGAACGGCATGTCGGTCGAGATCGTCGCTTCTTCATGGATGGACGCGCTGGGGGGATTGTCACGATGCGTCACGCGCAGCACGCCGCCCTGCGTCTGGGCGTTCGCGACACCGGCAATAGCGGTGGCAACCAGCCAGCCCACCACGGCGAGCCGTCCCAGCAAAGCCGACATGAACGCTCCCTCCTGCCTCTTCATTGGATCGCATCTAATCGAGCGGCAGGCGCATTGGCAACCTCGGCGGCGGTTACAACCCGCCCAGCCCGCCTTGCTTTTCGACAAATGCCGCGATCTCGGCAACGCCCGTCCCGTCACGGACATTGGCGAAGACGAAGGGCCTCTCGCCGCGCATCCGCCTGGCGTCGCGGTCCATCACCGCCAGGCTGGCGCCGACGAACGGGGCGAGGTCGATCTTGTTGATCACCAGCAGGTCGCTGCGGGTGATGCCCGGCCCGCCCTTG
>CAYZKM010000527.1:0-3848 GCA_964478525.1 uncultured Bifidobacterium sp. | reverse complement strand
GACCTGCTGCCGGAAACGCGGCAGCCGTCGGTGGTGCTGACCGCGGAATCGGGAACCCTGACCGCCGAGGAGGTGGAGCAGCTCGTCACCATCCCGATCGAGATGGTGCTGAACGGGGTGCCGGGCGTGGCGGGCGTGCGCAGCATGTCGAACGCCTCGGTCGCGTATTTCCAGGTGCTGTTCGACTGGGGTACGGACCCGTTCCGCGCCCGCCAGCTGGTGCTGGAACGGCTGTCGCTGGTGCGGGACCAGTTGCCGGACGGGGTCACGCCGACGCTGGCGCCGCTGTCGGCGGCGACCGGGCTGATCATGCATATGGGCGTGACCGGCGGCGAAAGCCCGATGGCGCTGCGGGAATATGTCGATTGGGTGCTGCGCCCGCGGCTGCTGGCGACGGAAGGTGTGTCACAGGTCTTCCCGATCGGCGGGCAGGTCCGGACCTTCCAGTTCACGCCCAACGTCAACCGGATGCAGAACCTGAACGTCACGCTGGGCGATATCGAGCGGACGCTGGCGCAGTTCGGCAGCAATACCTCGGGCGGCTTCGCCGATGTGATGGGCACCAATTACGCGCTGCGCAATATCGGCCGGTCCAACAGCCTGGAGGACATGCGCAACCTGGTCGTGGCCTATCGCGACGGGCTGGCGGTGCGCCTGCACCAGGTGGGCGAGGTCGGCTTCGGCCGCGCGGTACGCCAGGGCGATGCGGCGTTCAACGGCGCGCCGTCGGTCAACCTCTCGATCGTGAAGCAGCCACAGGCCAACACCGTCCAGGTGACAGACCGGATCAACGCGGTGCTGGAGGAGATGCAGTCGAACGCGCCGCCGGGCATCAAGCTGGGCCAGGTGTCCTACAGCCAGGCCGACATGATCCGCGAGGCGATCGCCAATGTCGGCATCGTGCTGCGCGACGCGGTCGTGATCGTGGCCATCGTGCTGGTCGTGTTCCTGGGATCGTTGCGCCCGGCGGCGATTTCCCTGATGGCGATCCCGGTCTCGCTGGTGGCAAGCGCGATCGTCTTCCACCTGATGGGCGTCACGCTGAACACCATGACGCTGGGCGGCATCGCGATCGGCATCGGCGCGCTGGTCGACGACGCCGTGGTCGATGTGGAGAACATCCTGCGCCGCCTGGGCGAAAACCGGAAAAAGCCGCGCCCCGACCCGTCGATGGCGGTGATCGCGCGGGCGTCGCAGGAGGTACGGTCGGGCATCGTCTATGCCACGGCGATCATCCTGATCGTGTTCATCCCGCTGCTGGCGATGCCCGGCCAGACCGGGCGGATGTTCCAGCCGCTGGCGATGGCGTTCGTGATCTCGATCGTCGCGAGCCTGATCGTATCGATCACCGTCACCCCGGTCCTGTGCTCGTACCTGATCCCGCGCATGAAGGCGCTGGGGCGTGAACATGGCGGTCCGGTCGCGCATTGGCTGAAGCGGATCAACGCCCGCGCGCTGTCATGGGTGCTGGACCGCCCACGCACCGTGCTGGGCGTCGCGATCGTGGCGGTCAGCGCGGCAATGGCCTCGGCCCCGTTCCTGCCCCGGTCGTTCCTGCCGCAATTCAACGAGGGCAATGTCTACGTCACGCTGCTGCTCAGCCCCGATACCTCGATCGCCGAGTCCTACCGCATCGGCCACCTGGCCGAGCAGTTTCTGATGGACCTGCCGGAGGTGAAGGCGATGTCGCGGCGGAGTGGCCGGTATGACGGCGATTCCGACGTCGACCCGGTGAACGACAACGAATGGCCGCTCCGCATCAAGCTGGACAATGGCCGGACGCTGGCCGAGCTGATGGCCGAGATCCGCAAGCGGCTGTCGATCTTCCCCGGAGAGCTGAACGTCACGCAGTTCCTGATCGAGCGGCTGCAGTCGCAGGACAACATGGTCCGCGGCGACATCGTGCTGAAGGTCTTCGGCCCCGACCTGGCGACCATCCGCATCATGGCGGAAAAGTACAAATACGAAATCGCCAAGCTGCCCGGCCTGGTGGATGTCAGCGTGGAACAGCAGAGCTTCTCGCCGCAGCATCGTATCGCGATCGACTATGCCCGTGCCGGGCTGTTCGGCGTAACCCCGGCCGAGATCACCAGGAAGCTGGGCACCTTCACCAATGGCCGGGTCGTGTCGCAGGTGATCGAGAATGGCCGCCGCTTCGACGTGGTGATCCGCCTGCCGGACGAGGACCGCAACCCGGCGCTGCTGGAACGGATGCGCATCGACACCCCGGCCGGGCCGGTGCCGCTGGCATCGTTCGCGTCCATGACCGCCTCGGTGGGGCCAAGCCGTATCCTGCACGAGAACGGCGCGCGCCGGATCGCGGTGATGGCCAATTCGGACGGGTCGCAGGACCTGGCCAAGACGGTTGCCAAGGTGCGGGACATCCTGGCCGCCTCGTCCGTGCCGCCCGGTTATCGCGTGGTGCTGGAAGGCGATTTCCGCCAGGGCGAGGAAGGCCGCATCAAGCTGGCCCTGCTGTCGCCGGTGGCGCTGATCCTGATGTTCGTGCTGCTGCAGCAGCGATTCCGCTCGGTCGTGCTGTGCGCGATCATCATGGGCAACATTCCGCTGGCCCTGGTGGGCAGCATCGCCGCGCTGTGGATGACCGGCCTGGACCTGGACCTTGCCGCGCTGATCGGGTTCATCGCCGTCACCGGCGTGGCGGTGCGCAACTCGCTGCTGAAGGTCAGCCACTTCATCAACCTGCATCTGCATGAAGGCGTGCCGCTGGGCCGGGAGCTGATCATGCGCGGGTCCGCGGAACGGCTGATCCCCGTGTTGATGACGGCGATGGCCGCGGGTCTGGCGCTGGTGCCGCTGTTGTGGACGTCGGACCGGGCGGGGACCGAGATTCTGCACCCGGTCGCGGTGGCCATTTTCGGCGGGCTGATCAGTTCGACCCTGCTCGACACGTTCACGACGCCGCTGCTTTTCTGGCTGGTCGGTGAACGGGCGCTGCGGAAAGTGATCGCGGCGAACGAAAAACTTGCGTATGAAACCTTTTGAACGACGGGATGCATTGCCATGGGTTCGTTGGCATCATTGATCGGCACGGGCGTGCTGGTGGGCGGTCTCGCCTTCGACATGACCTTGAATGCCGTGCAGGACTGGTTCCAGGTCTTCTATGCGGACGCGTTCTGGAGCACGCGGGTGAAGGATGCCCCCGCGGTGCGCGCGCTGGCGGGCGAGGAAGCCGAAATCAACCGCCTGCTGGCCGCGTCTGACTTCTCCGCCCAGCGCGTGGTGATCACCGACCCGCCGCGCCGCTGACCGGCCCCGCCTATTTCGGACGCGGCGCTGGCCTGGCCGGCGGTGGTGCGGGCTGCGGTGGCGGCGCGGGCTGGGGTGCCGGAGCGGTCGCCTGCGGCGCGGGCGGCTCGGGCGGCCTTGGTTCCGCCCGCGGGCGCGCCGAAACCTGGTAGCTCGCATCCGGCCATGGTGACAGCGTGACCTCCATCGAGGTCAACGCAAATCCGGCCGTGGCCACCGTATCCAGCGTCGATCGTGCGATCCGCTGCTTGGCGCGGGCACGGAACCCGTCCGACGCATCCCGGTACGCGCGCAGCAGGCGTTCGGCGCGTTCGATATCGGCATCCGTCGGGTCGCTCGCGGCGACGAAGCGGTAGCTGGCGCCGGGGAATATCCCCTTCCCCACCGAGACTTCCTGCAGTTTCAGCCCGATCGCTTCCAGCACCCCGAAGAACTGCTTGTCATCCTCGCTGATCTGCGCGGGCAGGAAAGTGGCCGGGCCGCTGGGCGTGACGCAACTGGCGGCGCCGTTCCACCACTCCCCCAGCCCGCCGCCCGCCGCTCTCCCGCTCTCCCCACCCCGCCCGCCGACCACCGCC
>CAYZKM010000526.1:0-3850 GCA_964478525.1 uncultured Bifidobacterium sp. | reverse complement strand
AGGAGAGGTATTTGTTCAGCTCGGTCTGCGCCGGAGGGATGTGCACCAGATTTTCCATCAGCGGGCTCCCCCTTGGCAGCCGGCTCCCGTTTGGGCCTCCGCCAGGCGAGCCACGTAGCGGGCCAGCATGTCGATCTCCAGGTTGACCGCATCGCCGGGCTGCAATGTGCCGAAGCCGGTCACCGAGGCCGTGTGCGGGATGATGTTCACACCGAATGTATCGCCTTGCACGGCATTGACCGTCAACGACACGCCGTCGATGGCGATGCTGCCCTTTTCCGCGATGAAGCGCGCGAGGTCGGGCGGGACGCGGAAGACCCAGCGGATCGACCCGTTCTCGGGCGTGGCCGAGACCGCCTGGCCGACGCCGTCGACATGGCCGGACACGATGTGCCCGCCCAGCTCGTCGCCGACCTTCAGCGACCGTTCCAGGTTCACGCGGGACCCGGCGCGCCAGCTGCCCATCGTCGTGCGGCTGAGCGTTTCGGCCGAGGCATCGACGGCGAACCAGTCGGACCCGAGCGCCACCGCGGTCAGGCAGCAGCCGGAGCAGGCGATCGAGGCGCCGAGGGCAATGGTGGCGGTGTCGGGCCAGGGCGCGGTGATGACGAGGCGCATGTCCTTGCCCCCGCCAAGCGGTTCGATGGTGCGCACGGTGCCGAGGGCGGTGATGATTCCGGTGAACATCAGGACAACCTTGTGTATTCGCTGAGCATGTCGTCGCCCAGCGGTGTGATCCGGTGCCGCTGGAACCTCGGCATGGTCGCGAGTTTTTCAATGCCGAACGCCTGCACGCCGGGCCATCCGTCGCCACCCATCACGGCGGGGGCGTGGAACCAGGCGATGCGGTCGACCAGGTCGGCGCGCATCAGCGCGGCGGCGAGCTGCCCGCCGCCTTCCACCAGCACGCGGGTCAGCCCGGCATCGCCCATGGCGCGCAGGGCGGCCCGGATATCGACGCCCGCCGGGGCGCCGGGCACCGCCAGCAGCGTCGCGCCCAGGGCGGTGAAGGCGTGGCGGCGGGCGGGGTCGGTGCCCTCGCGGATCAGGAACCAGGCCGGGGCGTCGCGCGCGGTGCGGGCCAGCATGCTGGTCAGCGGCGTGCGCAGATGGCTGTCGGCGATCACGCGCACCACCGGGGTGGGGCGGAAGCCCGCGATGCGGCAGGTCAGCTCGGGATTGTCGGCCAGCACGGTGCCGACGCCGGCCATCACCGCGTCATGCCGTCCGCGCAGGGCGTGTGCCATGCGCCGCGCCGCGGTGCCGGTGATCCACTGGCTCTCGCCGGCGCCGGTGGCGATGCGCCCGTCCAGCGTGGTGGCCAGCTTCAGCGTGACCATCGGGCGGCCGGTGGTGACGCGCTGGATGAAGCCGGCCAGCGTGTCCAGCGCCTCGGGTTCCAGCAGGCCTTCCTGCACCGCGATGCCGGCCTCGCGCAGGCGCGCGATGCCCTGGCTGTCGACCCGGCGGTCGGGGTCGCGGGTGGCGACCACCACCCGGGCGATGCCGGCGGCGATCAGCGCATCCGTGCAGGGCGGGGTCTTGCCCCAGTGGCAGCAGGGTTCCAGCGTGACATAGGCGGTGCCGCCCTTGGCCTGGCCGCCGGCCATCGCCAGCGCCATGGGTTCGGCGTGCGGGCGCCCGCCCGGGGCGGTGTGGCCGCGGCCCACCACGCGCCCGTCCCGCACGATGACGCAGCCGACCGAGGGGTTGGGCCAGGTGGTGCCCAGCCCGCGCCGCGCCAGCGCCAAAGCGGCGCGCATATGGGCGATGTCGGCGGGGTCGGGCATCGGCTGCCTGGTCACTCCGCGTGTCCGCCCACCGCAGCCGCGCCACGCGCGTTCGGTTCCTTGGCCGAGGGGCTGATCAGGACGCCGGACGACACGGATCGGTTCACCACATTCCCTGCGACCCCCGGCCGCTCGGCCGCGGGACAACGATCCTGTCCACTAACCCCGATCCGCCCGCCCGACAAGCGCGTCCGGTGCTTGCGGTGGGTGGGCGTGCGGTTTCATAAGACCAGCGAAATTTTCATGCGAGGAACGTCGGATGCGCGCTGCGATCGTTCTCCGGGCGGTGGCCGTGGCGGCGGCGGTTGCGCTGGCCTGGCCGGCGGCGGCGCAGGTGCCCGACCCGGCATCGCCGTCCGACCCGGCATCGCTGCCCGATGATGCGTGGGGCGGTGTGGTGCGGCAGGGGCGGGCGCTGATGACGCGCACCTTCGCGCTGATCGGGCCCGAGGTGGCGGATGCCGCCGATATCTACGCCGGCAACAACCTGGCCTGTTCGAACTGCCATCTCGATGCCGGGGCGGCGCGGTACGGGCTGCGGCTGCAGGGCGTGTTCGCCGCCTATCCGGCGTTCAATCCGCGCTCGGATGCGGTGATCACGCTGCAGGACCGGGTGAACCAGTGCATGACGCGCAGCATGAACGGGCGGGCGCTGCCGGCGGATGGGCCGCTGATGCTGGCGATCGTTTCGTATCTGAAGTTCCTGTCCGATGGCGTGCCGGTGGGGCATGCGCCGGCGCGCCCCGCGGCGCTGCCGGCCCCGCCCAGCGTGCCGGATGCGGCGAACGGGGCGGGGGTGTATGCGCGGACCTGCGCGGCCTGCCACGGGCCGAACGGGCAGGGCGTGCGCGTCGGCAAGGTGGGCGACGCGAAAGGCTATCAGTTTCCGCCGCTATGGGGGCCGGACAGCTTCAACCGCCAGGCGGGGATGGACCGGATCATGATCGCGTCGCGGTTCATCCACGGCAACATGCCGGCGGGCACCACGCCGGACCAGCCGGTGCTGTCGCTGCAGGACGCGTGGGACGTGGCGGCGTTCGTCGACGCGCAGGACCGTCCGTAGATACGGAAGTAGATACCGGAATAGATACCGATACGCCGGGTCAATCCGGCGCGGAATCCGTCAGTGATCCCACGAAATCCTCGAAGTCCTTCGCCTCGCGGAAGTTGCGGTACACGCTGGCGAAGCGGACATAGGCGACCTTGTCCAGCTCTTTCAGCGTGTCCATCACGTGCTCCCCGATCTGCTTGCTGGGAATGTCGCTCTCGCCGCTCGCCTCAAGCTGGCGCACGATCGAGTTGACGATCCGCTCGATCCGCTCCTCCTGGATCGGCCGCTTGCGCAACGAGATCCGGATCGAGCGCGCCAGCTTGTCGCGATCGAACGGCACCCGCCGCCCGTCGCTTTTCACCACGGTCAGCTCCCGCAGCTGCACACGCTCCACCGTCGTGAAGCGCTGCCCGCAATTGCCGCAGAACCGGCGCCGGCGGATGGCGCTGTTGTCCTCGGTGGGACGGCTGTCCTTCACCTGGGTGTCCTCGGATCCGCAGAACGGGCAGCGCATGGCGTTCTACCGGGTGGGATACATCGGGAACCGGGCGCACAGCGCCTGCACCCGCGCGCCCACCGCCGCCTCGACCGCCGCGTTGGTGCCGTCGTTCGACCGGCCCAGACCCTCCAGCACCTCGTTGATCATCGCCCCGACCTCGCGGAACTCGGCTTCGCCGAAGCCCCGGCTGGTCGCCGCCGGAGACCCCAGGCGGATGCCCGACGTGATCGTCGGCTTTTCCGGATCGTACGGGATCGCGTTCTTGTTCGCGGTCATGTGCGCGCGTTCCAGCGTGGCTTCCGCCGCCTTGCCGGTCACCCGTTTGGGCCGCAGGTCCACCAGCATCAGGTGGCAGTCCGTCCCGCCGCTGACGATCGCCAGGCCCTTGCCCACCAGGGTTTCCGCCAGCACGCGGGCATTGTCCTGCACCGCCTTCTGATAGGCGCGGAACCCCGGCTGCAGCGCTTCCTGGAACGCGGCGGCCTTGCCGGCGATGACATGCATCAGCGG
>CAYZKM010000525.1:0-3858 GCA_964478525.1 uncultured Bifidobacterium sp. | reverse complement strand
AGGCCGATCGTCCCACCGCGCAAATCACGACGTTGCTGGTTGCACCAGACGACCGTCGCCGAGGGATTGGACGGTTGCTGGTCAAGGCGGCCGCGCAGGCGTCTCGGGTGGCAGGCTGTGACGCGATGGAGATACGGTCCCCATCGACGGCCAGTGGGTTGGAGGCGTTCTGTCATGCCACGGGGTTCGCGGAGGCCGGTTCTTGCTTCGTCCGAGCGCTGCGCAAGAAGGGTTGAACCTATGCGCTCGCGCCGCGCGTGGGTTGTGACAGCAGACGCCGTGCCCGCTGCCGCGCCAGGCGTTGGACTTTCTCGTCGTAGAGAGGGCGTATAATCGTTTCGGTTGGCGCCTCGACCGAGGCCGCAGCCCGGCGCCAGTGCATCCTCGAGGGATGATGCCGCGCGGCCATCTTGACGTTGGGCATGACGGTCTGCGCGAAGCCGTGCTTCACGGCGTCGGCCGACTGGAACGTGGTCTCCGCCGCCATCCAGGCCTGGATCTGATCCTTGGACTGGCCGGTGCGTGCCGTGTAGACATCGGCGATGCTGCTGCTTGTTGCCTCCAAGTGGTCGGCGGCGGCGCGCATTTCGGTAGCCGGACCGACGGCCACCGTCCAGGCTTCGTGGATCATGATCTCGCCGGCCTCAGCGATGCGGATTTCGTCACCAGCCATGGCGATCACCGAGGCGATTGACGCGGCGATGCCGTCGATGAACGCCACCACGGTGGCGGGATGGTCCGCCAGCAGGCGGTAAATCGCCAGCCCCTCGAACACGTCGCCACCGTAGCTGTTCAGCCGGACATGGATCGTCGAGACGACGCCAAGCGCTTTGAGGTCGAAGGCAAACTGCTTGTCTGAGACCCCGCCGAACCGCTTGCCGATGTCCTCATAGATATAGACCTCCGCGACCGAAGAGCCCTTGGCCTTCATGGAGTAGCCCGTGCCCATCTGCCGCCCTTCCTTTCGGGGTCTGTCCGCCGAGGCCGCTGCCATCGGGATCATTCGCGATCGGCTGTGGCACGATGTTCTGGCCGGCCAGTTCGATCGGGACCATGTTCACCGGGACGAAGTGCTTGTCGCCGTCGGGACCGATCGTGTTCATGTTCTCCAGCCGCAGGATCATGTTGGGCGACGCCGCGCCCACCATGAACAGCGATTTGTAGAGTTCCGCCCGCGCGGTGCTGTCGCCGCGCAGCAGGCCGTTCAGGTTCATCTTGGTCAGCAGGTTGTTCCGGTTCTGGCCGAACAGCTTGTAGTTGGCCTCCTGCTCGAACGCCTTCACCCAGGGCACGACGCTGTCGACCACGACCTCGATCGATTGGTGCTCGATGTTGCTGAATGTCGCCCGTGCCAGATGCATGACCTTGTGCGGCGGCACGCCGAACCAGCGGCAGATTTCCTCGATCTGGTGTTGGCGGGTCTCGATGAACTGCGCCTCGTTCGGGGCGCGCGAGACGGGCGTCCATTTCATGCCCTTGTCGAGGAAGAACGTCTTCTCACCGCCGGCACCACGGAATTTCTTCAGTTCTTCCTTCAGGATTTTCAGCCCGTCGGCGTTGAGGCTCTTCTCCATCTCGATCACGCCAGACGGGTTCATACCCTCGCCAAAGAATGTGGCGCCGAACAGTTCCGTTGCCTGCGCCCAACCAATCGACTGCGCGGCGTATTCCACCACGTTGTAACCGACCGGCCCTTCGCCGAACCCTTTCAGGTGAAACATGTTGCTAGCGTCGAGATCGATCCAACCGCCGACGCCGTTCCAGACCTTGTAGTACAGCACGTTGTTCGCATCGTGCCTCGGAGACACCCGCGAGGGATGGATCGGCCACAGGTAAAGCGCCCGCCCGGCATTGTCGCGCTGGATCTCGGCGTAACCGTTGCCCCACAGCAGGGCGTGGCCGAGCATGGTTTGCCGCCAGGTGAAGGCGCCCATTTCCGGGTTCGGGCGCTGGTTTAGCATTGTATCCACGGGACTGCTGGTGACGCGCTCGATATCACCGTTGTTGCTCTCACGAACCACGCGCCATGGCAGTTGGGCGACGGCCTTCGTCAGGTACTGCACGCATGCCCAGACGGTCGCATTCTGCAGCGACCGGTCATGATTGACGAAGGTTCCCGCTGGGGTGCGGGCGCCCAGGAAGAACCGTCCGACACTCGATTGCTCGGTGCCGGACGATGTCAGGCGGTTCAGCGCGGTGCGGAGGAAGCCGATCAATGCGCTGCCTCCCGGGCCGCCGCTTCCGCGGCCGCTGCCTGCGCCATTACCTCGTAGATCGATGGCTCATCGTCGGTCTCTGTCCGATCGCGGGCCTTGCAGCCGATCGCCATTGCCGCGGCCACCGCACCGTCAATGCGGAACCGTGTCGCGTTCTTGTCCAGCTTGCGGTTGCCGCTGGCATCGGTGATCGATACCGCGTTGGCGAAGCAGAAGGTCAGGACCGGATTGCCCGGGTGTTGGAACCGCCTTTCCAGTACGCTGATTTCCAGTGCGTCGATCGCCGGCGCCATGTCGCGCCAGCCCTGGCCCCAGGGGACCAGCCGCAGTGCACCGGTGCGCGCATCGTCCTTGCCGTCCACGAAAGCATCAACACCGATCGCAGCCAGTTCCCGCAGTAATGCCTCGATCCGCCAGCGGTCATACGCCAGCGCCACCACCTCATAGTCGACGGCGATCTCGGCGATACGTTTTGCCACGAAGCCATAGTCCACCGCGCGTCCCGGCGGTGCCTCGATCCAGCCGGCCTGTTGCCATTCCACATACGGCGCCCGATCGCGGTCGGCGTGGTGTTTCACCAGATCGCCGGGTTTCCAGAACCAGGCAGCGACGCGCTCGCCGTCCTCCGCCGAAACGGCGACCAGGGCGGTCAGATCGGTGGTCGCCGACAGGTCGAGGCCGAGATAGACGGTCTCGCCCAATCGCAGCAGCGGACCCTCGGCCTGGCACGCCACCCATTCCGCGCGCGGGATCAGCGGCGACTTCGCGTCGATCCGCTGGTTCAGGTACAGATTCCGAAACGGCGCCTCGAAGGACGGCATCCGTTGCGCCCGGGCCGCTTGGGCGCGCATGTCCTCCAGGCTGCGGAAGTCATCCAGCGCCGGGTTGGCCAGCGGCCAGACCGTCTCGTCCCACGGGTCGGCATCATCTGGCGCCGCATAGAGATGCGTCACCGTGGTGGGATCGGTGGCGCTCAACCCATCGTCGATCAGCTGCGACAGGATGTGCTGCGGGTCGTTGCTTTGCGTCGAGATCACCACGAACAGCGGTTCGTCTCGCGCACCCATGGCGGTGTCGAGCACGTCGTAGAGATCGCGCGTTCTGGCCTGGGCCAGTTCGTCGTAGATCACCACCGAGGGGTTCAGCCCATGCTTGGTGCCCGCCTCGGCGGAGATGGCCCGGTAGACCGAACCATTGTGCATGCAGACCATCGTCTTGGTGCTGTCGACGATTTTTATCAGTGCCAGAAGTTCCCGGTCGGCCCGCACCATCTGGGCGGCGATCTTGAACACGATGGCGGCCTGCTCGCGCTCGGTCGCCGCGCTGTAGATTTCGCCGTTGCGGATGGCTTCGGGCCCGACCAGGTGCGCTAGCACCAGCGCCGCCGTCAGCGCCGATTTGCCGTTCTTCCGGCCGACGCTGAGGACAGCGCGCCGCACGACACGACGTCCGTTGCGCTGCTTGGGTTCGTAGACATCGCGGAAGAACGCCTGCTGCCAGGGCCGCAGGCGGAGCGGACCGCCCGCTCCGAGGCCACTCGGGACGATCAGTCGCTCGATGAACTGGATGACCCGACGGGCGCGCTGCCGATTACGAGCCGGTTTCGACACCACCGATCAGCCCCGCCCATTTGCTGGTTGCC
>CAYZKM010000524.1:0-3862 GCA_964478525.1 uncultured Bifidobacterium sp. | reverse complement strand
CATGTCGAACCGCGTGGACCTGATCCCCGGCATGGTGAAGAAGTGGGGTCTGACGTTCCTGATCAACACACAGGATGTGCCCGGCCGGCGCAGCGCCGGCAGCCTGGCATGGGCCGGGATCAACAACACGTATTACTGGCTGGACCCGCGCAGGAAGGTGGCCGGCGTGCTGATGACACAGATCCTGCCATTCGCCGACGCCACCGTGCTGTCGTTGCTCGACCGGTTCGAGGAAGCGGTCTACGGCACCGTCGGATAGCAAAAGGCCGCGCGGGCAGCCACAGGGGAGTTGTGCTTGGCCGCCCGCGCGCAGTGCATCAGCCGGGCATCAGCACGTGATCGACCACGTGGATGACACCGTTGGACTGATGTACGTCGGCGATGGTGATGTCGGCGACCGCGCCCTTCTCGTCCTTCACGATGATGTTGCTCGACCCGTTCATCATCAGCCACAGCTTGCCGCCGGCCACGGTCTTCAACTCGGCGGTGCCGTTGCCGGCCAGGATCAACGCGCGCAGCTTCGTCGTGTCATAGTCGCCGGCCACGACGTGATACGTCAGCACCTTGGTCAGCATGCCCTTGTTCTCGGGCTTCACTAGGCTGTCGACCGTGCCGGCGGGCAGCATGCCGAACGCGGCGTTGGTGGGCGCGAACACCGTGAAGGGGCCGGCACCGTTCAGCGTGTCGACCAGGCCGGCGGCCTTCACCGCGGTCACCAGCGTGGTGTGGTCGCGCGACTTCACGGCATTGGCGACGATGGTCTTCGACGGAAACATCGCCTCGCCGCCCACGCGGACGGTCTGTTCGGGCATGGTCTGCGCAAGCACGGGGAAGGATGCCAGCAGCACAGCGGCGAAAATCGTGGAACGCTTCATCGGTGTGTCTCCTCGGGTTGGGCGGCCAATGCCGGCCGCTATCCTCCCTTCGTCGGCACCGAGGCGACCGGATGCACCCGGCCGCGAATTTTTTCTGCCGGCGAGACCCGTCAGTGCAGGGCGTCGGCCTCCACCGCGTCCGGTTCCGCGACGTCGGCATGCATCAGCCGCCGGATCAGCGGTGCGGCGATGATGGTGCCGACGCCGACGATCACCGCGGTCATCCCCACCTTCGTATAGACGGGCCCGATGCCGGTGGCCCCGCCGCTCTCGGTCGCGCGCGCGATCAGTCCGGCGACGAAGTTGCCGATGGCGGATGCAAAGAACCACGCCCCCATCAACAGCCCGGCCAGCCGCGCGGGGGCCATGCGGGTGACGGCGGACAGTCCGACGGGGGACAGGCAAAGCTCCCCCGTGGTGTGCAGCAGATAGATCAGGAACACGAAGATCACCGAGGTACCGCTGCCGCCCGATGCCGCGTCGCCCGCCACCAGCACCAGGAAGCCGGCGCCCAGCTGGATCAGCCCCAGGCCGAACTTGGCGGGGGCCGAGGGCTCCAGGTTGCGGGCGGACAGCCAGGTCCACAGCAGGGCGAAGAACGGCGCCAGCACCACGATGTAGATCGCGTTCAGCGACTGGAAGACCGAACCCGGCACCGTCAGCCCCAGGATGCGGCGGTCGACATTGCGGTCCACATACAGGTTCAGGGACGAGCCGGCCTGCTCGAACAGGGCCCAGAACAGGACGGACAGGCACATCAGCAGCAGCACGGCGATGATGCGGTTGCGCTCGACCGGCGTCAGGTCGGTGACGGCGACATACAGCAGGTAGATCACCAGCGCCCCGCCGGCCAGGCCCAGCAGGCTGCCGACCAGTTCCTGGTGCTGGATCAGTTGCCAGACCAGCGCCACGCCGAGGACGCCGCCGGAATAGATCAGCCACTCGCGGCGGATGCCGCCGACCCGTTCGGTCAGCAGGGCGGGGTTGGCCGGTTCGCCGCGTCCCAGCAGGGCGGGGCGGAACGACACGAACACGCCCAGCCCCGCCAGCATGCCGAAGCCCGCCAGGCCGAAGCCATAGGCCCAGCCATAGGTTTCGCCGATGAAGCCGCACAGCAGCGCGCCCAGCGCGGCGCCGAGGTTGATGCCGATATAGAAGATGGTGAAGGCCGGGTCCCGCCGCGGGTCGTCGCGTTCGTACAGCGCGCCGACGATGACCGAGATGTTGGCCTTCAGGAAGCCGGAGCCGACGATGATGAAGCTGAGCGCCAGGTAGAAGAACGCGAGGAAGGTGGCGTTCTGCCCGCCACCGCCTTCAAAGCCCATCAGGAAATGCCCGATCGTCAAAAGGATGCCGCCATACAGCACGGCTTTTCGCTGACCCAGCCAGCGGTCGGCCAGATACCCGCCGACGATGGGGGTGATATAGACCAGCGATGTATAGGCACCGTAGACGATATAGGCCTTGTCGTCGGCGAACAGGAAATGCTTGGTCAGGTACAGGATCAGCAGCGCCCGCATGCCGTAATAGGAGAATCGTTCCCACATCTCGGCAAAAAACAGGACGAACAGGCCCGAGGGATGACCGAGGATGGTCTTGGCGGCCGGTGGGCTGCTCGCGCTCATTGCCAGGGCTCCGTGACGTTTCCTGCGCCGCAGTATGGGCACGCCGTGGCCGCAAAGAAAGACGGCCCCAGGGTTTCCCCCGGGGCCGCTTGCCGTTTGTCGGTGCGGGCCCGATCAGGCCGCCTTCGCCATCCCGCGCAGCACGTATTGCAGGATGCCCCCGTGCTGGTAGTACGCCACCTCGTCCACGGTATCGATGCGGCACGTCACCGGCACCGTATCGACCTTGCCGTTCGCGCGGTGGATCACCAGCGACAGGTCCATCCGCGGGGTGATCGTGTCCAGCCCGGTGACGTCGATGATCTCGTCCCCGGTCAGGCCCAGCGTCGTGCGATCCGTGCCGTCCTTGAACGTCAGCGGCAGCACGCCCATGCCCACCAGGTTGGACCGATGGATACGCTCGAAGCTTTCCACGACCACCGCCTTCACGCCCAGCAGGAACGTCCCCTTCGCCGCCCAGTCGCGCGACGATCCGGTGCCGTATTCCTTGCCGCCGAAGATCACCAGCGGCACGCCTTCCGCCTTGTAGCGCATCGCGGCGTCATAGATCGGCATCTCCTCGCCCGACGGCAGATGCCTGGACATGCCGCCTTCGACGTTCACCAGCATCTCGTTGCGGATGCGGATGTTGGCGAAGGTGCCACGCATCATGATCTCATGATTGCCGCGACGCGCGCCATAGCTGTTGAAGTCCTTCTGCAGGACCTGGCGTTCCAGCAGATAGTCGCCGGCGGGGGAGGTCTTGCGGATCGAGCCTGCCGGGCTGATGTGGTCGGTGGTGATCGAATCGCCCAGCTTGGCCAGGATGCGGGCGCCCATGATGTTGCCGACGGGCTTCGGGTCCATCGTGATGCCCTCGAAATACGGCGGGTTCTTCACATAGGTCGACCCGTCGGACCAGCGATAGGTGTTGTTGTCACCTTCCACCGTGATGTCCTGCCACTGCTTCGGACCCTTGGTCACCACGCTATAGCGCTTGATGAACTGGTCGCGCGACAGCGACGCGGCGATCGTGTCGGCGATCTCCTTGTTCGTCGGCCAGATGTCCTTCAGGTAGACCGGCTTGCCGTCATTGTCATTGCCCAGCGACACCGTCGTGATGTCCTGCGTCACCGTCCCCAGCAGAGAATAGGCGACGACCAGCGGCGGCGACGCCAGGTAGTTGGCGCGGACGTTCGCGTGGACACGGCCCTCGAAGTTGCGATTGCCCGAGATCACGGCCGCGCCGACCAGGCGGTTGTCCTCGATCGCGTCGACGATCGCCTCGTCCAGCGGGCCGGAGTTGCCGATGCAGGTCGTGCAGCCATAGCCGACCAGGTTGAAGCCCACCTTGTCCAGGTCGGCCTGCAGGCCGGACTTCTC
>CAYZKM010000523.1:0-3864 GCA_964478525.1 uncultured Bifidobacterium sp. | reverse complement strand
TCGCCAAGGGCGGCGCCAAGGTGACGCTGGCCGAGGATGGCAGCGACACCGTCCTCTCCTTCGCCGTCAACGCCCAGGTCGGCGGCAAGATCGCGCAGCTCGGCGCTCGGCTGATCGACGCCACCGCCAAGCAGATGGCGGATGCGTTCTTCGACCGGTTCACCAAGCAGGTGATCGCGCTGGCCCCGCCCCCGCCCGCCGAGGCACCGGTTGCAGAGGCGCCGGCCGAAGCCGCCCAGCCCGCCGCGCCGCCGGCGCAGCCCGTCCCGCGCGCCCAGATGCCGCCATCGGCCATCCCGGTATCGGCACTGATCCCGCGGGAAATCATGGGCCTGCCGCTGGCCGCCTGGATCGGCGGGGCGGTGTTCGTCGTGCTGCTGCTGATCGCGCTGGGAAGCATGCGCTAGTGACCGGCCTGCCCGCTACGGTGTCGGATACCGCGCGCCTGCTCGCCGCCCAGGGCTATATCGCGGACCGGGAACTGGCCACCACGGTGCACCTCGCCCTGACGATGGAGCGGCCGCTGTTCCTGGAAGGCGAGCCTGGCACCGGCAAGACCGAGATCGCCAAGGTGCTGGCCGCCGGGCTGAATCGCCGGCTGGTCCGGCTGCAATGCTATGACGGCATGGACCTGTCCGCCGCCGCCTATGAATGGGACCACGCCAGGCAGCTGATGGCGATCCGCCTGGCCGAGGCCGCCGGCCAGACCGACCGTGACGAGCTGGCATCCGACATCTACACGCGCCGCTTCCTGCAGGCGCGGCCGCTGCTGTCGGCCATCGACCCCGACCTGCCGCCCGCCGTGCTGCTGATCGACGAGCTGGATCGCGCGGACGAACCGTTCGAGGCGTTCCTGCTGGAATTGCTGGCCGATTTCCAGGTGACGGTGCCGGAATTCGGCACCGTGCGCGCCAGCACCCGCCCGGTGGTGATCCTGACGTCGAACCGCACCCGCGAAGTGCACGACGCCATCCGCCGCCGCTGCCTGTATCACTGGGTCGACTACCCCGACGCCGCGCGTGAGCGCGCGATCCTGGCCGCCAAGGCCCCCGGCGTGCCGGACCAGCTGGCCGCGCAGGTGGTCGGGTTCGTGCAGCGCCTGCGTGGGGAGGAGCTGTTCAAGCTGCCCGGCGTGGCCGAGACGATCGACTGGGCGCAGGCGCTGACCTATCTGAACAAGACCGAGCTGACCGCCGGCGACGTCGACGAGACGCTGGGCGTGCTGCTGAAATATCAGGACGACATCGCCCGGATTCGCGGGGCCGAGGCGGCGCGCCTGGTCGTCGAGGCCAGGCTGTAGCCGCACCGCCCGGGATCGCCCGACCCGGGTTGTCGTCGTCACGCCAACCGGCAACAGTGCCGCCCGGACCTTGATCGCGCCAACCATCGGCGCCTGGCCCTTGGAAGGGAGGATGCGATGCTGCAGTCACCGCCGGCACAGCCGGGCATGCGCGAGGATGAGATCGATACCCCCGCCCTGGTCATCGATCTGGACGCGTTCGAGTACAACCTGGACCGGATGGCCGCGCTGCTGGCACCCACCGGGGTGAAGCTGCGCGCCCATGCCAAGACGCACAAATCGCCGGTGATCGCCAGGCTGCAGATGGCGCGCGGGGCGGTCGGGCAATGCGTGCAGAAAACGTCGGAAGCCGAAATCCTCGCCTGGGGCGGCATCCCCGACATCCTGGTCAGCAACGAGGTGGTGGGCCGAGCAAAGCTGGCTCGTCTGGCGGCGCTGTCGCGGATCACGAAGATCGCGGTGTGCGTCGACGATGCGTCTCAGGTCGCGGCGATCGAGGCGGTGGCCGCCGATGCCGGCACCCGCATCTCGGTCCTGGTGGAGATCGATGTGGGCGCGGCACGCTGCGGTGTGCCGGCGGGGCCCGAGGCGGTCGCACTGGCCAAGCAGATCGCCGCATCCCGGCACCTGATCTTCGGCGGGCTGCAGGCCTACCAGGGCAGCGCGCAGCACAAGCGCAGCGTGGCGGAACGGCGCACCCTGATCGGCACCGCCGTGGATGCGTCACGCCGCACGGTGGAGCAGCTGCGCCAACAGGGGCTGGACTGCCCGATCGTGGGCGGGGCGGGCACCGGCACGTTCCAGATCGAGTCGATGTCAGGCGTGTATACCGAGATGCAGGCCGGCAGCTATGTGTTCATGGACGCCGACTATGCGCGCAACCTGGACGAATCCGGCGCGCCGGTCAGCACGTTCCGCCATTCGCTGTTCGTGCTGGCGACGGTCATGAGCGCGCCGCGTCGCGGCCTGGCGGTGCTGGATGCCGGCCACAAGGCGGTGGCGGTGGATTCGGGGCTGCCGACGCTGTGGCAGCGTCCGGACATTCGCTATGTCAGCGCGTCGGACGAACACGGCAAGCTGGACGTGGGCAGCGAGGCGGAAATGCCGAAGCTGGGCGAGAAGCTGCGCCTGGTGCCGGGCCATTGCGACCCGACCGTGGACAAGTACGACTGGTATGTCGGCGTCCGCGGCGGGCGTGTGGAATGCCTGTGGCCGGTCGCCGCGCGCGGCGGGCTGAGCTGAGGCCGGGGGCCCTACCCTCCCCGCATCCCCAGATCCGCCGCCTGCCTGCGCTCGAACGCTCGGCGCGTGTCGTCATACGCCTGGCCGATGATGCCGCCCCGGACCGACCCGGCCTCCACCGACCCGAAATGCGGCTGCCAACTGTCCGGCAACCGCAGCGAGTCCGGTGGTGCCAGCCACAGCCGGAACAGCGTACGCTTCAGCGCGGGATCGTCGTGGTCGACGAACTCGGTCCGGGAATGCAACGTGACGTGGTTGTTCAGGATCTGCATGTCGCCCGGGCGCAGATGCATCGTATACATCAGGTCCGGCCGCCGCAGGACCGCATCCAGCGTATCCAGCGCGTCCCGATCCCTGGCCGACAGCTGCGGAACACCGTCGATCGCCTGCGCCGAGTTCAGCCGGTTGCGGTTCCATTTGGAACACAGCACGCCCGATGCCTGGTCGAAGATCGGGCACGAATAGACCAGGTCCTCGTCCGGCGCCTGTTCCTGCTGGCGGCTGAACCAGTGCGGCCGGTGCAGCAGTTCGGCCAGGTCCGGGCATTCCCGCGCCATCGCGTTGTGCGCCGAGACCGAGCTTGTGACCATGCTCATGCCGCCTTCCCGGGCGACGTTATAGCAGGTCAGCAGCACGATATCCGCGCTGTCGGTGTGAAAATCCAGATCGGCGTTCGACGAATAGCCGCGCCCCTTGCCGCTGCGATAGGTGGTGCCGACGTCGCGGACGGCGGACAAATAGTGGCTGGCCTTGCCCTGTGGACGGGCAACGCCGGTGTGCAGGCCGATGGCCCAGGTCAGCAGTTCGAATTCCTCGGCCGTGGTGTCCTGCCGCGGCATGCCGCGCAGGATGGCGAAGCCGGTCCCGGTGGCGACCTCGCGCAGCGCCCGCGCGATGACCGGCCAGGCGGAGCCGAGGTCGAAATCGGATCGGCGGTAGTCCAGCAGGGTCTTGTCGGGGTCGCGCGCCTTGCGCACGGCGGCCAGCATGTCGCGGCGCGCGCGGTCGTCCAGTTCGCAGATCCAGCCGGGGTCGGCGTTCAGGCCGGCCACGGTCCAGGCGGCTTTGGTATCGGCGTTGATCGGCTGCATGGCATGTATCCTCGGCGGGCGTACCGTATGGCGCCCATAACGCCATGGAATGACCCGCGGCGCCAGCGCGGGAATGATCCGCGGCACCGCCGCCGGGGGGCGTTGCGAAGCAGCGGGACGGTATGGTACCGCCAGCCAAGCGCCACCAGACAGGACGCCGTCCATGACCATGACCGCCGCCGCCGAACCTGCCGCCGATCCGCGGTTCGAGTGGATGATGCGGGCGAGCCC
>CAYZKM010000522.1:0-3866 GCA_964478525.1 uncultured Bifidobacterium sp. | reverse complement strand
GAACCCTCGTATGCAGCTTGGGAAGCTGCCGTTCTACCATTGAACTACACCCGCGACGGCGTCCGTATACCGGAACTTCCCCACCGGGCGCAATCCGGCCCGACGCGGTTCAGCCAACGCCAGATCGCACCCAGCCCGTCAGCCCCACAACCCCGCCACATCCCGTGCCCGAAATTCCCGCCCCCGCCCGGCTTGACGCGACCGCAACCCCGCTTCTATAGGGGCTGTGCCGGCAATGCCGGTCCTCGCGATTTGTCCGGCCGGCTTGCGGCGAGGTTAAATAAACGCGCTAAAGAGGCCAGCGACAGGTCCCGTCAAAACGGACCGAGGCTGCTCAACGGTCGGGCCACGTCATAAGGGGCCCAGACAATGTCACGCGATACACAATTCCGACCCGCGACCCGCCTGGTGCATGGCGGCGTCACCCGCAGCCAGCATGGCGAAACGTCCGAGGCGCTGTACCTGACCTCGGGCTATGTCTATGACAGCGCCGAACAGGCCGAAGGCACGTTCAACGGCACCGTCGAACATTACCAATACTCCCGCTTCGCCAACCCCACGATCTCGATGCTGGAAGACCGGCTGTGCCAGATCGAGGGCGCCGAGGCCTGCCGCACCACCGCCACCGGCATGGCCGCCGTCAATGCCGCGCTGCTGGCGCATCTGAAGGCAGGCGACCGCGTCGTCGCGTCGCGCGCGCTGTTCGGGTCGTGCCACTGGATCGTCTCGACGCTGCTGCCGAAATTCGGCATCGAGAGCGTCTTCGTCGACGGCGCCGACCTGGATCAATGGCGGGACGCGCTGTCGCGGCCCACCAACCTGGTGCTGCTGGAAACGCCGTCGAACCCGATGCTGGAACTGGTCGACGTGCCCGCCGTGGCCGAGATGGCGCACAAGGCCGGCGCGATCGTCGTGGTCGACAACGTCTTCGCCACGCCCCTGCTGCAGCAGCCGCTGACCCTGGGCGCCGATGTCGTCGTCTATTCCTGCACCAAGCATATCGACGGGCAGGGCCGGGTTCTCGGCGGTGCGATCCTGGCCAGCAACAAATGGGTCAACGACACGCTGCAACCGTTCATCCGCAACACCGGCCCGGCGATGTCGGCGTTCAACGCCTGGCTTCTGCTGAAAGGCCTGGAGACGCTGGCCCTGCGTGTCGATGCCGGCTGCCGCGCCGCCGCCGCGATCGCCGATTTCCTGGCCCTCCAGCCGGGGATCACGCGGGTGTGGTATCCGATGCGCGACGATCATCCGCAGCAGGCGCTGGCCCGCAAGCAGATGACCGACGGCGGCACGGTCGTCACGTTCGAGGTCGCCGGCGGCAAGGATGCCGCCTTCCGCTTCATGAACGGGTTCCGGCTGATCGCAATCTCGAACAATCTGGGCGATTCCAAGTCGCTCGCGACCCACCCGGCGACCACGACGCATATGCGCATCGGTGAACAGGAACGGGCTCGGCTTGGCATCACCGACGGCACGATCCGCCTCTCGATCGGGCTGGAGGATATCGAGGACCTGAAGGACGACCTGATCCGCGCGCTGGCCGCGGCGCGCTCCTGATCCGCGCCTTCACGACAATGCGGCGGCGGCTTCTGGGAGGAGCCGCCGCCGCGGCTGTCATGGCGCACCGGGCGCGCGCGCAGGCGCGGCCGCTGCGCATCGGCGTGCTGGGCGATCCCGGCGGGTATGGCGCGGGCAACTCGGGTCCGCCGGTGGTCGAGGCGGTGAAGATGGCGGTGGCGGATGCCGGCGGGATGGCCGCCGACCGCCCCGTCGAAATCCTGGCCGCCACATTCTCCCTGCGTCCCGACGACGCGCTCGGCCTGGCGCGCAGTTGGTTCGAGCGGGATGATGTATCGGCACTTGTCGATATACCCGGCCTGGCGGCATCACTGGCGGTGCAGCGCCTGGCCACGTCGGCCAACCGCGTCGTGCTGAACACCGGCAGCCTGAACCCCGATCTTTCCACCGCCGGCTGCTCGCCGGTCGCAACCCAATGGGCGCCCGACACCACCATGGCGGCATCGACGCTGGCGCGCGGCATCGCCGGGCTGGGTGCGGCGCGCTGGTTTCTGGTTCTTGCCGACACCACGCTCGGGCTGCTGATGCAGCGCGACGCCGTCGCCGCCATCCGCGCCGCCGGCGGAACGGTCGTCGGCGCCGCCCGCCGGCCCGAGGAAGCGGTCGATTTCGCCTCGGCCTTCGCGCAGGCACGCGATGCCGGCGCACAGGTCGTCGGGCTGTGCGATTTCGGGCCGACGCTGGTGCGGCAGCTGGCGCAGGCGCGCCAGCACGGGGCATTCGACGATGGGCGCATGGTGGCGTCGTTCCTGGGCGATCTGGCCGAAATCCGCGCCGCCGGGATCGGGACGGCGCAACGGCTGATGCTGGCAAGTGGTTTCTACTGGAACGAATCCCCGCAGGCACGCGCCTTCGGCCTGCGGTTTCAGGCGGCCACGGGGCGCATGCCGGGCATCTCCCACGCCGCCGCCTATGCCGCGACGCGGCACTATCTGCGGTGCCTGGGCACGGCGGAGCAGACCGGCGCGATCGGGGTCAACCAGGAGATGCGCCGAGTGCCCGCCTTCATCTTTGGCCGGACCGTGCGCATCCGGCTGGACGGGCGGGCGATGCTGGACATGACGATGTATCGCGCGCGGGCATCGGACGGCGACCAGCCCGGCTGGAATCTGCTGGAGAAATTGCGCTCCTTCCCGCCCGAGGAGGTGATCCGCCCGATGCAGCGCGGCACCTGCGGTGGGGTTTGACCGCGCATCGGCAAGCAGCCCGTCCTGGACAAGACGCGCCAATCGGCTTTGAATCGGCGTTCATGTCAGCACAAAGGTGGTCTCGTCATGCCCAACGATGACCGGAAAGGCGATCCCGGCGATCGCAGCCCCGCGCGCCAGGCGCGGCCCGATGCTGCGGCCCGCAAGCCAGGCCGCGCCGATCGCGGCGACTACGCGATCACGACGCGCGATGTCCGCGTGTCGGTGCGTTCGTATTTCCTCGCCGACCAGTCGCAGCCCGACGACAACCATTACGTCTGGGCCTATCGCGTGAAGATCGAGAACCAGGGACCGTTCCCCGTGCAGTTGCTGCGGCGGACCTGGCACATCACCGATGCCCGCGGGCGCACGCAGCACGTGCATGGCGCCGGCGTGGTGGGGGAACAGCCGCTGCTGGAACCCGGTGAGGCGTTCGAATACACCTCGGGCACGCCGCTGGACACGCCGTCGGGTTTCATGGTCGGCGTCTATCACATGGTGGTCCCGTCATCGGGCGAGGCGTTCGACGTAGCAGTGCCGGCGTTCAGCCTGGACAGTCCGCACCAGAGCGGTAGGGTGCATTGACGGAACCCGGCCACGGGTTGCGGGTCGCGGCGATCGCCCCATATCGCGCGGGGCGCGTGTGCGGCACACGAGCATCAAACATGGGTGAGGAGCGCTCGCGGTGAACATTCTGACGACTCCGGGGCGACCCGACATGGCCGCGGCGTCCGAACCGCGCCCGACCCGCGAAGAGGCCGAGGCCGCGATCCGGACGCTGCTGCGCTGGGCCGGCGACGATCCCACGCGGGAGGGCCTGGTCGATACGCCGTCGCGCGTCGCCCGCGCGTATGAGGAATTCTTCGCCGGCTACGGCGTCGATCCCGTGTCGTTGCTGGAACGGACCTTCGAGGAAACCGACGGCTATGACGAGATCGTCCTGCTGCGCGACATCCGCCTGGAAAGCCATTGCGAGCATCACATGGTGCCGATCATCGGCCGAGCGCATGTGGCGTATCTGCCGCATCGGCGCGTGGTGGGGATCAGCAAGCTGGCGCGCGTGGTCGAGGCCTATGCCAAGCGCCTGCAGATCCAGGA
>CAYZKM010000521.1:0-3868 GCA_964478525.1 uncultured Bifidobacterium sp. | reverse complement strand
GACGCAAGCACAATCACAGGGCGGAGGGGATAATGTCCTTGGAAATGACAGCTAGACCGGATCGGTATCCAGCGCATACCCGGCCGAACGCACCGTGCGCACGATGTCCATCTCGTTCTCGCCGTTGATCGCGCGGCGCAGCCGGCGGATATGCACATCGACCGTGCGAGGCTCGACATGGATGTCGGGACCCCATACCGCGTCCAGCAGCTCCTCGCGGGAGAACACGCGCCGCGGGTGCTGCAGCAGGAATTCCAGCAGGCGGAACTCGGTCGGACCCAGATGCAGCCTGCGTCCGTTGCGGGTGACGCGATGCGCGGCCAGGTCCATCTCGATGTCGTGATAGGTGATCAGGCCCTTGGCCGGCACGGCACCGGTGCGGCGCAGCAGGGCGCGCATGCGGGCCAGCAGGAACTCGATGTTGAACGGCTTGGTGATGTAGTCATCGGCCCCGGTGTTCAGCCCGCGCACCGCATCCTGGTCCTCGCTGCGCGCGGTCACCATGATCACCGGCAGGTCGCGGGTCTGCGGGCGGCGGCGGATCTGGCGGCATACCTCGATCCCCGACAAGGCCGGCAGCATCCAGTCCAGCAGGACCAGGTCTGGCCGCATCTCGGCGATGCGCATCAGCGCTTCCTGCCCGTCGGCGGCTTCCTCCACCCGGAATCCCTGCTTTTCCAGGTTATAGCGCAGCATCGTCGCCAATGCGGCCTCGTCCTCGACCACCAGCACCAGGGGCTTGCCGGCGCTCGTTGCGATATCGGTCATGACGGTCATCCTGTGGCACCGCCCGCCTGGTCGTCGCGCGGCCGAATGACGGCGAAGGACGACATGTCGCTTTTCGGGCGCGCGTCGGGCAGCACCTCGCCATTGATGGCATAGTAGATCGTCTCGGCGATGTTGGTCGTGTGATCGCCGATCCGCTCGATGTTCTTGGCGATGAACAGAAGATGCGTGCAGGGCGTGATGCTGCGCGGGTCCTCCATCATGTAGGTGATCAGCTCGCGGAACAGCGTGTTGTAGATGTCGTCGATCGCCTGGTCGGACCGCCAGACCTGCGCCGCCTTGGCGGCATCGTCGGTGTCCAGCGCGTCGATCACCAGCTTGATCTGGCCCTGCGCCAGCTGCCCCATATGGGTCAGGCCCGCCAGCGGATAGGACAGCGCGAACTGTGCCAGCGTGACGCTGCGCTTGGCGACATTGGTGGCATAGTCGCCCATCCGCTCCAGATCGCCGGTCATCTTCAGCGCCGCGACGATCTGGCGCAGATCGCCCGCCATCGGCTGGCGCAGCGCCAGCATGCGGATGACGAACTGCTCGATGTCGCGTTCCAGCGCATCGACCCGCACATCGGTTTCCACCGTGCGGGCGGCGGCGGCTGCGTCGCGGTTGACGATCGCGTCCATCGCCATCGCAACCTGGCTTTCGACGATCCCGCCCATCTCGGTGATCATCCCGCGCAGGCGCTTCAATTCGTTGTCATAGCTCTTGACCAGATGGTCCTGGGTGCCCGCCATGTGCGTTATTCCCTCGTGTTCAGCCGAAGCGTCCGGTGACGTAGTCCTGGGTCCGCTTCTCGCGTGGGGCGGTGAAAAGCTGTGCGGCCGGCGCGACCTCGACCAGTTCGCCCAGGTAGAAGAACGCCACCTGGTCGGCACAGCGAGCCGCCTGCTGCATGTTGTGCGTGACGATCGCGATCGTGTAGTCGGCCTTCAGCTCGTCGATCAGTTCCTCGATCTTCAGCGTGCTGATCGGGTCGAGCGCAGAGGTCGGTTCGTCCAGCAGGATCACCTCGGGCCGCACCGCGATGGTGCGGGCGATGCACAGCCGCTGCTGCTGCCCGCCCGACAGGCCCATGGCGGCGTTGTTCAGGCGGTCCTTCACCTCGTCCCACAAGGCCGCGCGCGTCAGTGACCACTCGACGCGTTCGTCCATGGCCGAGCGGGACAGCTTCTCGTGCAGCTTCACCCCGAAGGCGATGTTCTCGTAGATCGTCATCGGGAACGGGGTCGGCTTTTGGAACACCATCCCGATGCGGGATCGCAGCGCGTTCAGGTCGATGTCGGGTCCGATGATATTGACCCCGTCCATCATCACCTGGCCCTGGGCCCGCTGGCCGGGATACAGGTCGTACATCCGGTTCAGCACGCGCAGCAGCGTCGACTTGCCACAGCCCGAGGGGCCGATCATGCCGGTCACCTGCCCGCTCGGCAGGTCCAGGTTGATCCCCTTCAGCGCCCGGTTGTCGCCATAAAAGAATTCCAGATCCCGGATGGCAATGCGTGGCTCGGTTGTGGGCGTGCTCGCCGGCGCGGCGATGGCCGCGGTGGTCGTGGTGACGTTCATGATGGCCTCATGTCCGGCCGCGCAGCAGGATGCGCGCGATGATGTTGATGGACAGCACGCCGGCGGTGATCAGCAGGGCGCCGACCCAGGCCAGCTCGACCCAGTCCTGGAACGCCGATCCGGCATACTGATAGATGGTGACGGGCAGGCTCGCCATCGGCCGGGTCAGGTCGACCGACCAGTTGAGGTTGCCCAGGCTGGTGAACAGCAGCGGCGCGGTTTCCCCCGCCACCCGCGCGATGGCCAGCAGCACGCCGGTGGCGATCCCTTGCCGAGCGGCGCGATAGCAGATCAGGACGATCATTTTCCACTTGGGCGCGCCCAGGGCGATGACGGCCTCCCGCATCTGCGCGGGGATCAGCGCCAGCATGTCCTCGGTGGTGCGGACCACGATCGGGATCACGATCACCGCCAGCGCCAGGCAGCCGGCGATGCCCGAGAACCCATTGAACGGGTTGACGACCAGCTGGTACACGAACAGCCCGACCAGGATCGACGGTGCCGACAGCAGCACGTCGGACACGAACCGCACCGCCATCCCCAGCCGCGACCCGCGCGCATATTCCGCCAGATAGGTGCCGACCATCAGCCCGATCGGCGTGCCGATCGCCGCGCCCGCCATGGTCTGGATCAGGCTGCCGACGATCGCGTTCAGCAACCCGCCATTCGAGCCGGGCGGCAGCGTCGAGGTCGTGAACACCGTCAGGCTCAGCCCGCCAAGGCCGCGCCACAGCAGCGTCCCCAGGATCGAGGCCAGGCAGGCCAGCCCGATCAGCGTCGCGCCCATGCACAGCCCCGTCACCACCCTGTCGACGCGCCGGCGCCGGCGGCTGAGTGCCAGCGCCGTGGCCATGCCGGGATGACTGCCGGGGAAGGCCGGGCTTGTGGTTGCGCTCATGTTCCGCCCCCTATGCTTTCAGCCGCGGGCGCAGCAGGATGCGCGAGACCGCCAGCACGATGAACGAGATCACGAACAGCAGGAAACCCAGGCCCAGCAGGGCGGACAGTTTCAGGCTGCCGGCCTCGCTTTCCGGGAATTCCAGCGCGACGAGGGATGCGATGGTATTCCCCGGGCCGAACAGCGAGGTCGAGATCCGGTTCGTATTCCCGATCACGAACGTCACGGCCATCGTCTCCCCCAGCGCTCGGCCCAGCCCCAGCATGATCCCGCCGACCACCGAGGCGCGCGTGTAGGGCAGCACGATCGACCGCATCACCTCCCACGTCGTGCAGCCCAGGCCGTAGGCGGATTCCTTGAAGATGACGGGCACCGTCTGGAACACATCGCGCATGGTGGCGGCGATGAACGGGATGATCATGATCGCCAGGACCAGCGCCGCGGTCAGGATGCCGGTGCCGAAGGGCGGACCCGAGAAGAAGCCACCGATCACCGGGATATCGCCCAGCGTGTCGATCGCCCAGGGCTGGACGTGCTGTGCCATCAGCGGCACCACCACGAAGAAGCCCCACATGCCGTAGATGATGGAGGGAATCGCGGCCAGCAGCTCGATCGCCGTGCCGA